>NZ_DAVZJY010000170.1:0-5434 GCF_052272535.1 Sutterella sp.
CCGCCGCGTGCGACAGAAAATCATCATGTCGTCGGCGTACCGCGTGAAGTGCAGTCCCCTTGCCTCCAACTCCTTGTCAAGCCGGTTGTGTTCCGTCAATAAGAAACCAACCACTTTTGGCGGCAAAGTCCACACGAAGTGGTTGGTTTTTTTTCATGAAAGCAGGTGGGTTGCAGGGACGACGAAGCCCCTGTCCCCGAAGTGAAAGCGACGAACAATGAAAGGTCTCGGATCCGCAGGACATGCCCGCGAAGCGAATCTGCCGCGATGAAAGCGGCAGAGGACATGCGGTTGGAAGTCGTCACTCAGAAAGAAGCTTCTGCACCCGAGCACGCACCCGGTCCTGAAGTTCCCTCGGCGCGTTGATCAGAGCGAACGCCTGCTCCAGAGTGAAATTTGCACTTTTCACCAACCGACAGATCGCAGCGGCCATGTCATCGATCCTACCCATCTCCATCTGGTCCCGCTCAGCCTCAGCCTTAGCCACAGCCTTAGCCACAGCCTTAGCCACAGCCTCGGCTATCGCCTGATCCCGTTCCTGCTTGGCAAAGTAGGCCTGACGTGCGTCTTCTTGTTCCTGAGTGAACATCGTCATCAACACTTTTCTAACCTCCTGCTCATGCTCTCGGACGAAATCGACGAGAATCCCTTGTTCAAGGCACATGCGGAGAGTCTCCTCCGTCGCCAAAATGGGCGGCCTGAATTTCAGACAGTTCTCTGAATAGATTCTACAAAATTCAATGTACTCCGCCAAAATTGTGCCTTCCTCGCCTTTGCGCAGAACGGCGACTTTGCACTGCACGGATGCATTCGGGCCGAAGATTTCGTCGAGCGTGAGCACCTCGACGTTTTCGTGGCCGTCACCCGTGTAGATCACATAAAACTCGGGCGGCTGCAGCTTAACGGGCCGCTTGCCATAGACGTTGTACTTTCTCCCGGACACGACTTCGTCGTTTAGGATCTTCCCATAGTAGGCAAGCATCCTCAGCGCAATGTTGGAACACCACGTTGACTGCGATTCCACAAGTATGATGAGCTTATCGCGAACGATGAAGCTCAAGTCGTTGTAGATGCCCCGCGAAAAGATGGACTCGATCGTATTAATCCGGATGTCCGAGAGCACGGCATCCTCATCCTCGGGATGAAGCGCCTCGTAGAGTTCAAGGACGTTCTTGGGCTCTTGAAAGAGTTTTGTGAAGACCGTGTCGCGGATCTTGCGGTTGGACTTGAGTTGATTCGCGCTGCTGGAAAGAAGACCATCAGCCGCCTCGGCACTTGTCTGACCCTGATGATCAAACAGATCCTGCGCATCAAGGAGCTCGTCTGTGCAGAACCCGTACTTGTTCTGGAATCGGGCGGCAAGCGCCTGAGTGATCGGGCGGCGCTCCTCAAGAATCGCTTCGAGCTCAGCGATGCAGCAACCGACCTCAGGAGCGACGTCCTCGACGCTGAGACCAAGTTCCCGGAACTGCATGCGCAGCAGAGCGCCCGGGTGGAGCGGAAAGTTGACTGTGGACACGGGGCGGATCCTTTTTTAGATTACGCTAGCAAAAGTGTACCATAAAAGTCGGAATTCATCTGCCCCAAAAACAATTCGGCCCCGACTGAAGTCGCCTTCAGTCGGAGCCGAATGACGCAGAAAGCGTGAGGAAAGCGCGAATCAGTGCTCGCCGCCCGTGTGCTTGAACATCCTCAGGCCCGTGGTCATCGACGAGAGCGTGGTGCACCCGCCCATGATGTCCTCACGGAAGGACATGTACATGTGGGCGATGGTGAAGATGATCATCACGTACATGAAGGCGTGATGCACCGTGCGCACGGCCTGCGCGTCGCCAAAGAGCGTGAACACCCAGCCGAACCAGGACATCCAGTACACGTCCCAGCCCCAGGCCTGCGCGTAGAGCGCGAGGCCCGTGACGATGAGGACGATGGACCCCAGGACGAAGAAGCCGAACATCGCGAGCTGAGCGAGCGGGTTGTGGCCCGCATACTCGGCCGAAGTCTTCTTCATGAAGAGGTAGTAGGCGACCTGTCCGAAGACGCCCTTCCACCACTTCCACGACCAGAGCGGCGGGATGAAGATCTGACGCGAGTACTTGTTGCCCACCGCCGCCCAGTAGAGGCGGTAGATGAAGAGCACCGTGTAGATCATGCCCGCGGCGAAGTGCGCGAAGCGGATGTAGGCGAAGTCGTAGGTGGCCCACGTGTCGCCGAGGTTCGCCACCATCGGGGCTCCGATCAGGAACCCGGTGGCGATCATCACGAACATGCAGACCATCATGGCCCAGTGCCAGACTCGAACCGGCGCCTCCCAGACATAGAGCGGGTGCGTGCCCGCCGACATGTCCACTTCGTAGGTGACTGGATCGATTTTCATAGGACCTCCTTCACCGGGTCAGCGGACCTGGACGGAGCAGAGCTCCTCGCCCTCAGGGTCGAGGAGATGCGTCGCGCAGGCGAGGCACGGGTCGAAGCTGTGGATGGTGCGGATGATCTCGAGCGGACGCTTCGGATCGGCGATCGGGGTGCCGATGAGCGAGAGCTCGTAGGTGCTCTTCTCACCTTCGTTGGAGCGCGGCGAAGCGTTCCAGGTCGTCGGAACCACGGCCTGCCAGTTGGCGATGCGGCCGTCCTTGATCACGCAGTAGTGCGCGAGGGCGCCGCGCGGCGCTTCGCACGGACCCACGCCGCGGCATTCCTTGGGCCAGGTCTTGGGCTCCCAGAACTCCATGTTCGCGGCGGCCTCGTCGCCCGCCTTGATGTTGGCGGTGAGGTCGTCGACGTACTGCACGAGCTTGCGGGCCACCCACTCGCACTCGAGCGCACGCGCGGCGTGGCGGCCGAGGGTCGAGAAGGCGGCTTCGAGCGGGAGATTGAGCTCCTTGAGCAACGCGAGCGCGGGCTCCTTGATGTGGTCCACGTTCTTCGCGATGCCGATCACCATGCGCGCGAGGGGGCCGACCTCCATCATGTGGCCGCGCCAACGCGGGCTCTTGATCCAGGAGTACTTGCCGTCCGGAGCGAGCCAGGAGAACTTGGTCGCCGTGCCGACGGAGTTCTTGGAGAACTCGTACTTCTGCTCGGTGATGCCGTCCCAGGGGTGCAGGCCCTTCGTCTGGTCGGGGTACTGGTACCACGAGTGGTCGACGAACTCCTGGACCTGCTCGGGATCCTTGCAGTCCACGTCGAAGACCTCGTTGAGGTTGCCGTTCAGGATGGCGCCGCGCGGCATCTGCAGCGACTTGTCGCTGAAGTCGTTCGCGATTTCGGGGAAGTCGCCGTAGGCGAGGCAGTTGACGCCCGCGAGCCCCTTGCCGTACTTGAACCATTCCGGGTAGAAGGACGCGATCGCCTTGATGTCCGGGAGGTAGACGTTCTGAACGATGTCCACGGCATGACGCGCGACGGCGCGCATGTAGTTGAGGGACACTTCGTTCACCATCGTGCCCTGCCCGCCCGTGTCGTGCATGTTGATCGGGCAGGCGACCCCGCCCACGAGGTAGTTCGGGTGGGGGTTCTTGCCGCCGAGGATCGTGTGGATGCGCACGATCTCGCGCTGGAAGTCGAGGACCTCGAGATAGTGCGCGACCGCGAGGAGGTTCACCGCGGGCGGGAGCTTCATCGCGGGATGGCCCCAGTAGCCCTTGTTGAAGATCGAGAGCTGACCGGATTCGACGAGCTTCTTCACGCGGTTCTGGATGTCGCGGAAGTACCCGACGGCGGCGAGCGGATGACGCGGCGAGATCTTCTGCTGGATCGCGGCGGTTTCGCGCGGATCGGCCTCAAGGGCGCTCACGACGTCCACCCAGTCGAGGGCGGAGAGCTGGTAGAAGTGGACGATGTGGTCGTGGACGTAGAGCGTCGCGTTGAGGATGTTGCGGATGAGGTTCGCGTTCTTCGGGATCTTGATCCCGATCGCGTCCTCGACGGCGCGCACGGCCGAAAGGGCGTGAATGCCCGTACAGACGCCGCAGATGCGCTCGACGAAAGCCCAGGCGTCGCGCGGGTCGCGGCCCTTCAGAATGACCTCGAGGCCGCGCCACATCGTGCCGGTGCTCATGGAGTCGACGATCCTGCCCTCGTCGCCCAACACCGCCTGCACGCGCAGGTGGCCTTCAATGCGGGTGACGGGGTCGACTACGATTCTGCGTTCGCTCATTATTCCTTACCTCCGATTTCCTTGTTGGTCTTGGCGCGCGCCTGCGCGACGGCGGACATGGCCGCATGGGCGGCGGCGGCGGCGCCCACCACCGCGACGGTGGCAAGCCCAACCTTGTCCACCGTGCCTTCAACACCGGCGAAGATGGGCGGCAGAACCGTGGTTTCGTGTTCGTAGAACGACCCCTTGTCGAAGAAGTTCGGTTCGGCGCAGCCGATGCAGCCGTGGCCGGACTTGACGGGCCAGGACATGCCTTCGTTCCATTCAATGGTCGAGCAGGGCGCGTAGGTGGTCGGGCCCTTGCAGCCGACCTTGTAGAGGCAGTAGCCGAGCTTGGCGCCGGCGTCGTCGAACTTCTCGGCGAACTGCCCCGCATCGAAGTGTCCGCGGCGGTAGCACTTGTCGTGAATGCGCTGGCCGTAGAACATCTTGGGGCGGCCGAGGCGGTCGAGCGGCGGCAGGCGGTCGTAGGTGAGTATGTAGGTGATGACGGAGGTCATCACTTCAGGAATCGGGGGGCAGCCCGGAACAAGCACGATCGGCTTGTCGTGGATCACCTCGGTGATCGGGACGGACTTGGTGGGATTGGGCTTGGCGGCCTGCACGCACCCCCAGGCGGCGCAGGAACCCCATCCGATCACGGCCTTGGCGCCTTCGGCGACGTGCTTGATCTTGTTCAAGAAGATCTCGCCGTTCGGGATGCAGTTGATGCCGCCTTCGTTCAACGGGACGTTGCCCTCGACGGCGAGGATGTAGTTCCCCTTGTACTTTTCGATCGTCTCGTGGAGCGACTCCTCGGCCTGCTCGCCCGCAGCGGCCATGATCGTGTCGTCGTAGTCGAGCGAAACCATCGAGAGGACGACGTCCTGCACGACGGGCGAATAGGAGCGGATGAAGGATTCGGAGCAGCAGGTGCATTCCAGACCGTGGAGCCAGATCACCGGCGTGCGGGGCTTGGTTTCCATCGCCTGGGCGATTTCCTGAGCGCCGGCGCTGCCGAGCCCGAGACTCGCGGCCGTGAGCGAACAGAACTGCAGGAAGCCGCGGCGGCTCACGCCGTGGCGGCGCAGCGCTTCGTATTGCGTTTCAAGCATGTTTAGGGTCTCCCCCTCGTTCGTTGACCAAAAAGAGACGCCGCATTCGAGGCTGGAGGGTTCTCCCCGCGCGGGTCCCACCGGTTCCGGAGCCTTCGTCGAGGCGGGAAGGAGGCGTCGTTCTTCGTTTTTTTGCACCTTCCCGGGCCCCGGATCCGCCCGCTCCGGACTCATCGGGAGT
>NZ_DAVZJY010000171.1:0-5309 GCF_052272535.1 Sutterella sp.
GGCGGCGGATCCCCGCCGCGCCCCGGGTCCTTGAATGCGTGCTCGGAAACTGGGCCTTCCAGGGTGGCGGCGCATGCGGCATGACGACGGGCGCCGCGAATTTCTGCAGGACGAGGGCTTGAGGATTTCCATCCACACCCTCGAAAACGTCCCCTCGGCTCCAGGCGGGAGGTTCCTTGAAAGCGCCTCCGGAAAATGGCGGAAAACCGAACGCCGGCGGCACCACCGAACGGTTCTTTCAAACTATCGAAATCTTTGCTTTGGTAGTCTTCAATTAAAAAACGGATAGGTAATTACCCGAGCATCCCTGCTGCACGCGATTATGAATGAGAATCATTCCCTTTTAACCTTATAAGCATTGCGCCGCATTTTGGTGAACGTTTTCAAGGAAAAAAGCCGTCTCGTTTCGTAAAACGGAACGAACTCATTCGACGGGCGCAAAGTGATTCCTCAGCAAGCCGGAAATCGGGGGTTGAGTACTTATAAAGGGTTATTTTCGTTCGGCCGAGCGGCAGATTCCGTTCGGTTTGGCGTTAGAGCATTCAACAATATGAAAAACCTAGAAAACAGGAGAAAATCATCAAAGGCGTCAAAGATTTCATACCTCTTTATGGGTTACCTGATAATCCCTCAAGAGGATGGGGCCGTACGAATCTGAAACACTTCTTAAATGAGGATTAAGGGAGTAGATTGAACCTGCGCCGCCCGTGAGGGATGCGCTTTTGACCTCAAAGAAGCCTGATCGACAGAAAAGGCAAATCATTAAAACCCCAAAGAGACCCGAAAGGAGCTAATCATGACCAAGCAGCACAAGCTTCTGTCTCTCGCAGCGTGTATGGGCATGGCTTTTGCAGCCTCCGCCTCCATGGCCGCTGAAGCCCCGGCCAACACCACCAAGGTCGACCTCCCCCGCACTCTCGACGGCTACGTTGCTCAGGACAAGGCGTTCTGGGACTACCTCAAGGCGAACCACCCCTACTTCAAGTACCTGAAGGAAGGCCGCGTGGTCGGCAAGTTCACCATGTCCGACCGTACGGAGGAATGGGTTGAGTTCGGCGGCGGCGACAAGTATGCGAAGAAGGTCGGCCGCCACACGGCCGTCACGTATCGTCTGCCGTATGAATCCTTCCTCGACCTCCCGAACAAGTTCGTCGGCCCGAAGAAGTGCGGCGAATGCCATCCGGCACAGTACGAGAAGTGGGAGCGTTCGCGCCACAACAAGATCGTCCGCTTCCCTGAGGAACTCACGGAACCCGTGGTCGCCGGCGATCTGAAGAAGCCCCTCTACAACTCGAAGGCCTCCGTCCTTCCTGAAGGCATCAACCCCGACGACGTCTTCATGGTCATGGGCACGCCGCGCACGAAGTACGGCTACCTCGACAAGTGGCTCGTCCGCGGCACGTACCACATTGAAGACGGCGGCGATCTCTCGAAGGCCACCGGCACGATGGTCGCGGGCGGCAACCAGTTCTCGCGCAACTGGGCCGAGCACATCACGCCTGAAGTCGCCAAGAAGATCAACGCGTGGGATCCGACCTTCCCGGTCAAGCTCGAGGACTTCGGCGCTCAGTCTTCCAAGGTCTGGGGCATGAACTCCTACGGCGCTTCGAACCGCAAGCAGGCGCTCTTCCAGCCGGGTTCGTCCTACTGCGAAATCTGCCATACGTGGAAGTTCGACTTCAAGAGCCAGGATGAGCTCTTCGCCGCTCTCGGCGACGCCAAGAAGCTTCGCGCGCACACGATCGCCAAGGGCGTGTCCTGCGAAGAATGCCACGGCGCCGGCGCCCACCTGTACGGCGCCCGCGGTGCCGGCATGCCGTCGAACTGCGAACGCTGCCACCAGCGCTTCGTCTACAACGAGGGCGATGCCGCCAAGAATCCGAAGCAGCCGTTCACGTCCTTCTTCAAGAGCTTCTGCCCGGCCTGCGGTACCGAAGGTTCGCAGTCTCACTACACGAAGCACTACCAGAAGGGCATGCGCTGCACGACCTGCCACGACCCGCATGAAGTCACGGCGAACGACTGGGCCTCGCAGTACACCGTTCCGAACCTGAAGAAGGAATGCCAGGACTGCCACACCACGGCCGCCTACTTCTTCTCGCAGGGCGGTACGCACAGCCGCAACAAGTGCGAATCCTGCCATATGCCGAAGATGAACTCGTGCGAAAACTTCGCCTCGATTCAGCGTCCCGACATGGCCGGCTTCGACAACGTCCGTGCGTCGCACATCTGGCGCATCCTCGTTGATCCGGAGAAGAAGTCCATCAATCCGCCTGAAGGCGTGACGGACCGCAAGCAGGTCTCGCCGAAGGGCTGGCACCTCACGAAGGACGACGGCCGTCCGTACCTCGACCTGATGTGGACCTGCGGCCGCACCGCGTACCAGGACAAGCACGTTGTCGACGCGATGGGCTGCCACAGCCCGATCCAGTCGAAGTTCCCGGAAATGATGCGCTTCAAGGACCAGCGTACGATCTACAACAAGGTCAACGCCTGGCAGACCCCGGTCAAGGAAGGCTACGCCAAGGTCATCTCCGACCTGTCGAGCATCCGCGATCTCCTGAAGGTCGCGAAGCTCTCGACGGCCGACCGCGCCCAGGTTCAGCTCTATGCTGAAGAAGCCCGCATCAACTGCGCCAAGATCAAGGACGACGGTTCGTGGGGTGTCCACGCTCCGAAGTTCTCCAAGCAGCTCGTTGAAGAGGCTCAGTCCTACACGGCTCAGGCTCTTGCGATCCTGAACGGGCAGCAGGACAAGACCGCGAAGAAGTAATTCCGACCCGGTCCTCCTCTGAGGCTTCAGAGTGAACCAAAAGGCCCCGCAGGACTCCTCGTGAGTCCGCGGGGCCTTCTTATATGGAATCCCGCCCCGGCTTGATAGCGTTTTTGTGCGGCAAAATTCCTAAAAATCAGAGTGCTTCCAAGTCGCGAGCGAGCGAGGCATAACACCCGCTTAATGTTCTTCGGCTAGGCTTGCGAGGACGATTGGAACCCTTTACCGCGCGCGGGCGCGGCCCCCGCAAAACCCGCCGCGAACCTCCAAAGGCATAAGAATGAAGATCAAGACCCAGTGCCTCGCCGCCCTTTTTGCAGCGGCCTTCGCCCTCGGCGCTGCCCCCGCCGTCACCGCGGCTCCGGACGGGGCGCAGGAGATGCAGTCGCAGCGCCAGCCGATTCCGCTTTCGCTCGCGCGCGTTGCGAAGAACATCGGCAAGCCGGGCGTCTACCTCTTCGACTGCAACCCGCAGGAGATCTACGAGCAGAGCCACATCAAGGGCTCGATCCACGCCAACGTCGAGGGGTGGATGGATCTGCTACCGAAGGACAAGAAGAACTCGTACCTGATCCTCTACTGCATCAACCGCATGTGCAACATCTCCTATGAGGCGTCGCTCAAGTTGATTGAGATGGGCTACGAAAACGTCTATCTGATGCCCGACGGCATCCAGGGCTGGGTCTCGAACGGGTACGAGTTCGAGGGCACGGGCCGCAAGGACCCGGGCCTTGAGGCCGCGCGCGCGAAGCGCGAGGCGAAGTAGTCCTCTTTCATACACGTCCTTCTCCCAGCGGCTCGCCGCGGCGATGCGCCTCGGGCGGGCCGCGACCACTGATTATCCGGAGTCCGACCGATGTCCTCCCAACGACCCGCCCGCGTGAGCGGCCTGATCCTCGCCCTCGCGGGGCTTCTCTTCGCCGCCGCGCTCTTCTGGTGGCTGCCGCACTGCCGGGGCGAGCACGCGATGAGCTGCGTCTGGATGACGCGCGCCGCCGCGGGCGCGGCCCTGATGATCGCCGCGCTTGGGTGTTCGATGCTCTTCGCACCGACCGCCGGCTCCGCGCTCGGCCTCGCCGCGGGCGTCTTCTTCGCCGGGGTGCTCGAGACCGCGCTCGCGCTCGTGCTGATCGGCCCCTGCCCGAGCCCGATGATGGCCTGCCACTCGGTCACGCAGCCCGTGATCATCGTCGCGGGCACGCTCTTCGCGCTCTTTGCGCTCGCCGACATGTGGCGCCTCTCGCGCCTCACGCACTGAGGCCCTCATGACGCGCCCCGTCCCCATCACCACGGCGCGGATCGCCGCCGCGAACGTCTCGAAGAAGCCCCTGCGCTCGATCTCGCTCGCGCTGATCGCGGCCGTCTTCACCTTCATGCTCTTCGCGGGCTCGATGATCGCCGCGAACCTGCAGGCCGGCATTGAGTCGCTCTCCGCGCGCATGGGGGCGGATCTGCTCGTCGTGCCGCAGGGCGAGGGGAAGAAGATCGAAGGCGTCATCCTGCGCGCGCAGCCCTCGACCTTCTATCTCGACGGCAGGCTCCTCGACGTCGTGAAGAACCTCCCCGGCGTCGCCGCGGCTTCGGGACAGCTCTTCATCGCCTCGCTCGACGCGCAGTGCTGCACGGTGAAGGTGCAGCTGATCGGCATCGACGAGAAGACGGACTTCGTCGTCGCGCCCTGGCTGAGAAAGGCGGCGCCGAAGCCCTTGGAAGGCAATGAAGTGATCGTCGGCGACTACATCTTCGGTGAGATCGGCTCCGAACTGGAGTTCTTCAACCGCAAGTTCAAAATCGTCGGCCGCCTCGCGCCGACGGGCATGGGCTTCGACTCGTCGATCTTCATGACGATCGACGCCGCGCGCGGCCTTGGGGCCGCCGCTTCGCCCGCAAAGGCGGGCGAGATCACGACGAGCCTTTCCTCGATCCTCGTGCGCGTGAAGCCCGGCGTAGACCCGATCACCATTTCCGACGAGCTCCTCGACGAGCTCGGACTCGGTGCGGACGTGAACTTCGTCTTCGCGTCGAACATGATGAGCGACACCTCGGCGAAGCTGCGCCGCATCGTAGGGGTGATGTACTCCGCCGCGGGCGGCTTCTGGGTGGTGGCGGCATTGATCATGCTGATCGTCTACTTCTTCGCCTTCACCGAGCGGCAGCGCGAGTTCGCGACGCTGCGCGCGCTCGGCGCCTCGCGTGCCAAGGTCGTGCGGATCGTGATGACGGAGGCCCTCATGATCTCCGCGGCGGGCTCCGCCGCGGGCGTCTTGGTCGGCGCCGTCGCGGTGACGAGCTTCTCGAGCGCGATCGCGCAGACGATCGGGCTCCCCTACCTCGCGCCCGCCGCTTCGAGCTGGGCCGCGGCCCTGGCGGCGAGCCTGCTCGCCGGCGTCGCCACGGTGCCTCTGGCGGCGCTTCCCACCGCCTGGCGGATCGGCCGGCGGGACATCTACGCCTCGATGCGCGAAGGAGAGTGACGCATGGCGACGGACAACACGGTCCTTCTCGACGCGAAGGACCTCGGCAAGCGCTACGAACG
>NZ_DAVZJY010000172.1:0-5202 GCF_052272535.1 Sutterella sp.
GACTTCCGGAAAGGAAGAAGTCCTCCGTTTGGGCGTCGGGCGCCGCTCAAAGGGGCGCCCCACGGATCAGGCTTCCAAAGCGGAGCGGGATCTCCCGGGAGTCCGCTTCGGCCTCACCCGATTAGAAGCGGTGCACCATGCCGACGGTGAGCTCATAGCCCCAGGGCGTCGCTTCCGTGCCGGCCGCATCGTGAAGCTCAACCTTTTCCTGCGACCAGCCGCCCATCGCGTAGACGGCGGTGCGCTTCGAGAGGTTGTAGTCGTAGCCGACCGCAGCCATCGTGCGCTTGAAGTCGACGTTGCCCTGGTTGTGCATGTCGCGGTGGCCGGCCATCACCTTGGCGACGCCGCCCGCAACCGGGACGTTCACGCCGACGTTGAAGCCGTAGCCGGTGACGAAGCCGTACTGCTGGTTGTTGAGCTGCTTGAGGCCGGCGGAAATGACTCCGGCGCGCTGAACGGTGCTGAGCTCCTGATCTTCGAAGTACTGGTAGAAGCCGACGAACTTCACGCCGTTGCCGAGCGTGTAGTTGCCGCCGAGGGTGACCGTGACGCCGTCGTCCTGATGAGCGGTTGTTTTACCACGGGCGTTGCCGTACATCGTCGTGTCGGCGACGAGGACCGCTTCAACCGGGCCCTGCTGGAAGCGGACGGCGAGGGAGGCGTAGCGGTCGGCGTCGGCCATGCCTTCACGGGAGGTCGTGTCGACCTTGCTGTCGTTCTTGAAGGAGTACATCGCGTAGCCGGTGAAGCCCGCGACCGTGGGCGAACGGTAGGAAACGGCGTTGTCGACGCGCGTCCACATCGAGGCGGAGACGGCGCCCGAGCCGAAGGCCGAGGTGTAGTTCGCGAAGAGGGGGTCGACCGCGCGGAAGAGGCCGTTGGCGGAGAGCACGGACCCGAAGATCGGCAGACGGCCGGCGGCGAGGGCGCCGAAGTCGCCCGACCACGTGAGGGAGGCCTCGCGGCCGAAGAGGCGGCCGTTCTGGTCGAGGCTGCCCGTGTCGGCTTGGAAGCCGTTCTCGAGCACGAAGGAGAGCTTCGTGCCGTTGCCGAGGTCTTCGCTGCCGCGGATGCCGAAGCGCGAACCGAATTCCTGGGCGTTGGTCATCTTGAGCGTGCCCGAACCGTCGACGCCGGCGTGGTCGGCGTCGGAGTAGATGTACGAGAGGCCGAGGTCGATCACGCCGTAGACCTGGGCTTCAGCCGCGGAGGCGGAGGTGGCGAGGGCGCCGAGGGAGCCGGCAAGGGCGAGCGCAAGGAGAGTCTTTTTCATGATGCGAAAGGGAAAGCACCCTTCTTGAGAGGCCTTCCCGCTGTGTTCTGTGAGTGTTTTCTGCTTGGGCGCCGCACGGCCGGGCCGGCGGCGCTGAAGCGGGACCAGGGAAAACTGCGGAATCCGGAAGGAGAGCTCCGGATTCCGCAGCCGCTCAAGGGGATCAGCAGCCCTTGAACTTCATCGCCGTACGGGCGGCGATGCGGCCGAAGATCATGCAGTCGGCGACGGCGACGGTGCCGAGGCGCACCATGCCGTGCACGCCGCCCGTCGCCTCACCGGCGGCGTAGAGGCCGTTGATCGGGTTGCCGCGGCAGGAGAGCACCTGCGCGTTCTCGTTGATCTCGAGGCCGCCCATGCAGTGGTGGACGCGCGGCCAGAGGCGGACGGCGAGGAAGGGACCGTCGACGTTGGGCTTGCTGTTGTCGAAGAACATGCAGTCGAAGTCCGGATCCTTCTTGGCCTTCATGTAGCTGTTGAAGGTGTCGTTGGTCTTCTGGAGCTGTTCGTACGGGATCTTCAGGTCGTCGGCCATGGCCTTGAGGGTCGGGTACTCCTTGATCACGCCGTTCTGACGGGCGTGGTCATAGAGCTCCTGGGTCATGTTCTTGCCGATGATCACGTTCTTCGCGTTCTCAAGCGACGTGTAGATGACGCAGGGATGGCCGATGGCGACGATGGCGTCGGCGCGGACCTTGCGGTTGCCGGTTTCCTTGATGAAGCGCTTGCCGGTGGCCGGATCGATCATCGGGCCGAAGCCGACGGCGGATTCAACGAAGAGCGGCGCGAGACCGAAGCCCTGTTCGTCGGGCGAGGTCCACGGCCCGAGCTGAATCCAGTCCATCTGAACGGTGTTGGCGCCGATTTCCTGCGCTTCCTGAATCATTTCGCCCGTGGCGCCCGGATGGTTCGTCGAGCCGAACTTCTCGTTGAGGCGCGGGTCGTGAGACATGCGCATCTTGACGTTCTGCGAGAAGCCGCCGGCGGCGATCAGCACGCCCTTCGTGGCGCGGATGTAGGAGACCTTGCCCGTCGCTTCCTTGCCGAAGCGGTAGTCCGTGCGGACCTTGACGCCGAGGACGCACTTCTTGTCGTTGACGATCAGCTGGTCGACGATGCAGCGCAGACGCGGCGTGATGCCTTCTTCCTTGAGCTTGTTGAGCATCGGGACGATGAAGCCCGAGCCGGAGTTGTTCGTGACGGCGTGGGAGCGCTTCACGGAGTGGCCGCCGTGGTACGTAACGGCCTTGAACTTGACGCCGATCTTGTCGCGCAGCCAGTAGAAGTTCTCAACGGACTCGTCGGCGATGCGGCGGGCGAGCTGCGGATGAGCGAGACCGCCGCCCGCCTTGACGATGTCGGCGTAGAGCAGGTCGGGCGAATCCTTGATGCCTTCCTTCTTCTGCATGTCGGTGCCCGCGGCGGCGACGGCGCCGCCGTTGATGATGGAGTTGCCGCCCGGGAACGGCATCTTGTCAACGACGAGGATCTGGTCGGCGGGCATGCCGAGCTGACGGGCCTCAAGCGCGGCGGCGAGGCCGGCGAAGCCGGTGCCCACGATCACGAATTCCTTGGTTTCGTTCCACTTGATGTCCTTCGCTTCCGCAGCGGAAACCGTGCGGACGAACGCGAGGGAGCCGACGGCGGTCGCGGTGGCGGCGCCGAAGAGGTGGCGACGGGAAATATCAGTCATTGGACTTCTCCTTGAAAGCATTGAGCTGCGGGAAGCGCGTGCACGCCTGCGGGAGGCGTCGGACTGCTGAATTCCGGGGCCGCCCCGCTCCTGACGGGGGACCGCGCACTACTTCTTCCGGCCGAGGTAAAGATTAATCAGGCCGGTCCGCCGGAGTACACCCAAGTACTTAGGTGTATCCGTCTAGCGTTTCCCCTAATGGACTGATGACGAAAAACGCCGTTCTTTTTCCTTCGGCAGACCTCCGCAGCCGGCGGGGAGCCGGAAAAAAGAACGCCGGCCCCGTTGACGGGACCGGCGTGCGGATGGAGTGCGTGGACGCCCGGGATCAAGCCGAGAACATGTCCACCTGTTCCTTGAGGTGCTTCGAGAGGAGTTCGCGCGCGAGCTCTTCGTCGCCGTGCTGGATCGCGCGCAGGAGTTCGCGCTCCTGACGGGCGATCGCCATGAAGAAGGGCGGATCGTTCTGCGGCAGCCGCGACGTGGTCTTTTCGAAATACGTGATGAGGGCGGCCGAGAAGACCTGCAGCACGCGGTTGCCGCAGGACTCGAGGAGGATGAGGTGGAACTCGCGGTCCCAGCGGTCCGCCTCCTCGGTGTTGCCCGCATTGGCCTCGATGCGGCAGATCGCGTCGTCGAGGCGTCCGAGGAGCGCCGGCGTCATGCGGCGCACGCAGAGCGGAATGATGTTCACTTCAATGAGGAGCCGCGCCTCGATGAACTCGCGGATGTCGAAGTTCGCGATGTCCATCTGCACCTGGATCTGCGAGGAGAGGTGCTTCGGGCCCATGGCGTTGACGGTCATGCCGCGCTTCGGAGCGCGGTCCACGATCCCCATCTGCGAGAGGACCGAGAGGGCCTTCCTCACCTTGTAGCGCGTCACGTTGAACCGTTCGGCGATCTCCGCCTCGGTGTCGATACGGCCGCCCGCCTTTGCCTGACGCAGGATGTGCTTGTGGATGTCGCGAAAGAGCGTGTCCTCGTCGACGGGGGCGTCGGAGAGATATTTGGGATCCACGGCTTTTGGTCCTTCGGGGTGTGGTTGAGGGCGGAATGGGGAGCTGCGGCCGCCGGCAGGAAAATGGGCGGACGCGTCCGGGCTGCGGGGCTCTCCGGGGCGCTTGGCCGTGCTAGGGAGACCACCTTATTTGTCGACAATGTTCGACGAAACGCATTTTATACGTGCTCAGCACGGGCGTGCGCGGCGGGGAGCCTCCGCTCCCGCCGCCGCAGGGGGCGGAGGGACGCTCCGGAGCGGCTATTGAGCGAGCGCCTTCGCCTCGCTCTGGAGGTCGTAGAGGAGCCCGAGGGCATCGCGGGGCGTGAGCGCGTCGAGGTCAAGGCCTGCGACGCGCTCGAGGAAGGCCGTGCGTTCGGGATCCTCGGCGGGTGCGTCGGAGGCTGCGTCGGGGGCGTCGGGCTCCGCGGCGTCGGCGAGCGTGAGGGGCGAGAAGCCGAAGAGGTCGGGCTGCGCCGCCGGGACGGCGTTCGCGCGCTCCTCGAGCTTCGCGAGGAAGGCCTTGGCCTTGCGCACCACGGGGGCGGGAACGCCCGCGAGCTGCGCCACGGCGATGCCGTAGCTCTTCGAGGCCGCGCCTTCGGTGATTTCGTGTTGGAAGACGACCCCGGAGCGCGTCTGCGCGGCCGAGACGTGGACGTTCGCCGCCTCGCGCATCTCCTGTGCGAGCGAGGTGAGCTCGAAGTAGTGGGTCGCGAAGAGCGTGAAGCTGCGCACGCGGCCGACCAACTCCTGCGCGATCGCGGCGGCGAGCGACAGGCCGTCGTAGGTCGAGGTGCCGCGGCCGATCTCATCCATCAGCACGAGGCTGCGGTCGGTCGCCTGCGAGAGGATCGCAGCGGCCTCGGTCATCTCCACCATGAAGGTCGAGCGCCCGCGCGCGAGGTCGTCCGAGGCGCCGATGCGGGTGTGGATGCGGTCCACGGGGCCGATTTCCGCCGAGTCCGCCGGCACGAACCCGCCCGCCCAGGCGAGGAGCACGATCAATGCGACGCTGCGCATGTAGGTGGACTTGCCGCCCATGTTGGGGCCGGTGATGATGAGCATCCGCCGACCGTCCTCGAGCCGGCAGTCGTTGGGGACGTACGCTTCGAGCGTCGTCTCCACCACCGGGTGGCGGCCGCGGGTGATGCGGATGCCGGGCCGGTCGGCGAGGACCGGGCGTACCCAGCCGCGCTCGGCCGCGTGGAGCGCGAGCGCGGCGGCGGCGTCCAC
>NZ_DAVZJY010000173.1:0-5173 GCF_052272535.1 Sutterella sp.
TCGGGCGGACCGGCGGGCGACGCAGGCGCCGGCCTGCTGCGGACCCGGCGAGCTGCGCTCCGCCTCCGGGAGACCCCGCGGCGGCCCGCCGGCCGAGGTCTCAAATCCGCTAATTTTGGAATAATCTCGCGGGCCTAATATCCTTGCGGATGATCCGGCGCCAGCGTCGAACAAGACCTCCCGTTCGACCGAAGATCCCGGAAGTCCAGGAGCTCCTCCGCGTTGATTCATGTCAACAAAGATGGTCTTGCCTCCCGAATATTATCAGGAAGCTTAACCTAAGTCATAACAAGAGGCACACCCCAACCATGACGACCCCGGAAAACAGCGGCGTTGAGCTGCCCGACCTCGATCTTCTGAGGAAGTTCGACGTCCCCGCCCCGCGCTACACCTCGTACCCCACCGCCGACCGCTTCAACGCCTCGTTCGGTCCCGCCGAGTACGAAAAGGCCCTGGCCGGACGCGGCGCCGCAGCGCACCCCGCCCCGCTCTCGCTCTACGTCCACGTGCCCTTCTGCAACGACGTGTGCTTCTACTGCGGCTGCAACAAGATCGTCACCCGCGACCATTCGCGCTCGGCGGCCTACATCGACCTGATCGGACGTGAATGCGACCTCGTGAAGAGCCGCATCACGGGCTCGCAGGAGTTGGAGCAGCTCCACTTCGGCGGCGGCACGCCGACCTTCCTCACGAACGACGAACTCGAACTCATGATGGAGACCCTCACGAAGCGCTTTCCGCTCGCGAAGACGGGGGGTGAGTTCTCGATCGAGGTCGATCCGCGCACCTGCGGCCCCGACAAGGTGAGGAAGCTCCGCGAGCTCGGCCTCAACCGCATGTCCTTGGGCGTGCAGGACTTCAATCCCGACGTGCAGAAGGCCGTCAACCGCATCCAGCCCTTCGAGATGGTGAAGGAGACCCTCGAGGCGGCGCGCGCCGAAGGCTTCCACTCGATCAACATGGACCTCATCTACGGGCTTCCGAAGCAGACGCGGGAGACCTTTGCGAAGACGATCGATCAGGTGATCGAGCTCTCGCCCGACCGCATCGCGCTCTACCACTACGCGCACCTTCCGAACCACTTCAAACCGCAGCGCCGCATCCTGCCCGCGGACCTTCCCGACACGATCGAGAAGGCGAACATCATGTTCGACGCCATCACGCGCCTCACGCAGAACGGCTACCGCTACATCGGCATGGACCACTTCGCCAAGCACGAAGACGAACTTTCGAAGGCCCAGGTCGAGGGGACGCTGCAGCGCAACTTCCAGGGCTACTCCACCAAGGCCGAATGCGACATGGTCGCGCTCGGCGTCTCCGCGATCTCCAAGATCGGCGGCGCCTACGCCTGCAACCCCCGCGAGCTCGACGACTGGGCCGCGGCGATCGAAGCCGGGCGCCTTGCGACCAACCGCGGGTATGAGCTGAACGCCGACGACGAGCTGCGCCGCTACGTGATCATGCAGATCATGTGCAACTTCGAGCTCCGTAAGAAGGACGTCGAGGAGCGCTTCGGCATCCATTTCGACGAGGTCTTCGCCTACGAACTCTCGAAGATGAAGCCCTACGTGCACCACGAGTTGGTCGAGCTCCACCCCGACCGCCTCGTCGTGCTCCCAAAGGGCAAGATCTTCGTGCGCGCCGTGGCGATGCAGTTCGACCGCTATCTGCGCGAATCGAACCGCGCGGGCGGGTACTCGCGCATCGCCTGACCGCAGGGGCGGCGCACCGCCCTGAATAAGGTGGAGGGCGCTCTCGGGAAGGGATCCGGAAGGATTCCCTCCCAAGAGCGCCCTTTTTCATGCACGCTGCCGCTTCCGGCTCCGGAGCGCGCCCGCCCGCCCCCAAAGGACTAAAATCGAACGTTTCGAGCATCCATGCCGCAGGCGGCATGCGACGCTCCCCGGTTTCGGGGCCTCCCGCAGGCGCCGGAAGCGGCAGCGGGCGCCTCCTCTCGCAGGGAGGCCCACGTCCGGCCGCCGACCCTGCGGAGGGGCCCAAAGCACCCCGAGCAGAATCCACTCACTGCAATCCACCCAGACCCATGAAAGTCTCAGACATCCGACGCACCTTTCTGAAGTTCTACGAAAGCAAAGGTCACACCATCGTCGCTTCGAGCCCCGTCGTTCCCGGCAACGACCCGACGCTCCTCTTCACCAACGCCGGCATGAACCAGTTCAAGGACGTCTACCTCGGGTTCGACAAGCGTCCGTACCACCGCGCCACGACCTCGCAGAAGTGCATCCGCGCCGGCGGCAAGCACAACGACCTCGACAACGTGGGCTACACCGCGCGCCACCACACCTTCTTCGAGATGCTCGGCAACTTCTCGTTCGGCGACTACTTCAAGAAGGACGCGATCCACTTCGCCTGGGAGCTCCTCACCGAGCACTTCCACCTGCCGCCCGAAAAGCTGTGGGTGACGGTGTACGCCGAGGACGACGAGGCCTACGACATCTGGCACAAGGAAGTGGGCATCCCCGCCAAGCGCATCGTCCGCATCGGCGACAACAAGGGCGCCCGCTACATGTCCGACAACTTCTGGATGATGGGCGACACGGGCCCGTGCGGTCCGTGCTCGGAGATCTTCTACGACCACGGTCCCTCCGTGCAGGGCGGCCCTCCGGGGAGCCCCGACGAAGACGGCGACCGCTACATGGAGATCTGGAACCTCGTCTTCATGCAGTTCTACCGCGATGAGAAGGGCGAGATGCACAAGCTCCCGCGTCCCTCGATCGACACCGGCATGGGCCTCGAGCGCATCGCCACGGTGCTCCAGGGCGTGCACAGCAACTACGACATCGACCTCTTCAAGAACCTGCTCGCGGCCTCCAAGAAGGCCGTGGACTCGGTCTCCGAAACCCCGGCCGACATCCATTCGCCCTCGCTCAAGGTGATCGCCGACCACATCCGCGCGTGCGCGTTCTGCGTCGCCGACGGCGTGATCCCCGGCAATGAAGGCCGTGCGTACGTGCTGCGCCGCATCTGCCGCCGCGCGATCCGCCACGGCTACAAGCTCGGCGCCCGCGGCCCCTTCTTCTACAAGCTCGTGGACGCCGTGCGCGCCGAGATGCAGGAAGCGTATCCGGAGCTGCGCAACCCCTCGATCGAGAAGGTGATCGAGGAGGAGGAGCGCCGCTTCCTCCTCACGCTCAGCAAGGGCATGGAGATCCTCGAGGCGGCGATCGCCGAGAACAAGTCGGGCGTGCTCGACGGTGAAGTGGTCTTCAAGCTCCACGACACCTACGGGTTCCCGGCCGACCTCACGGGCGACGTCTGCCGCGAGCGCGGCATCGCCGTCAACATGGACGAATTCGACCGCGCGATGGAGCGCCAGCGTGAAGCCGCGCGCGCCTCGGCAAAGTTCAAGATGTCGCTCGGCCTCGACTACCGCGGAGCCGACACGGTCTTCACGGGCTACGACACCCTCACCGAAAAGGGCGCCGAAGTGATCGCCCTCTACGCCAACGGCGAGGCCGTGAACAAGGTCGAAGCCGGCAGTGAATGCGTCGTGGTCTTCAACCGCACGCCCTTCTACGCTGAATCGGGCGGCCAGGTGGGCGACCGCGGCGAGTGCCGCAACGACACCTCGATCCTCAAGGTGCTCGACACCTTCCGCGTGAAGGCGGCCGTCACAGGCATGCAGTGCCACGTGGCCGAAGGGTCGGTTTCGGTCGGCGACAAGTTCGACCTCGCGGTCGACGAAGAGCGCCGCCTCGCCACCCAACGCAACCACTCGGTCACCCACCTCATGCACATGGCGTTGCGCCAGGTGTTGGGCGAGCACGTCGCGCAGAAGGGCTCGCTCGTGACGCCCGAAGCAACGCGCTTTGACTTCTCGTTCCAAAAGCCCGTGACCGCGGAGCAGATCGCCGAGGTCGAACGCATCGTCAACGCCGAGATCCTCAAGAACACGCCGGTCCAGACCCGCGTCCTCCCGATCGAGGAGGCGAAGAAGACGGGCGCCATGATGCTCTTCGGCGAGCGCTACGGCGAGACCGTGCGCGTGCTCAACATCGGCCGCTCCTGCGAATTCTGCGGCGGCACGCATGTGAAGGCGACGGGCGACATCGGCTTCTTCAAGATCACGTCCGAATCGGGCATCGCCGCCGGCGTGCGCCGCATCGAGGCCGTGACCGGCATGAACGCGCTCGCCTGGGTACAGCACGAAGAGGAGCTCGTCACCAAGACCGCCCGTGAACTCAAGGCTCCGGCGGACGATGTTCCGCAGAAGACCGCGGACCTCCTCAACGCCGTCCGCACCCTCGAGAAGGGCATCGAGCAGTTGAAGAGCCAGATGGCCGCCAAGGCGGGCGACGCGCTCATCGAAAAGGCCGAAGACGTCTCCGGCGTCAAGGTCCTCCTCGCGCGCCTCGACGGCGCCGATGCGAAGGCCCTGCGCGAGACGATGGACAAGGTGAAGGACAAGCTCGGCAGCGCCGTTGCGGTTCTCGCCTCCGCCCAGCCCGACGGCCGCGTGCAGTTGGCCGCCGGCGTCACCAAGGACCTCACCGGCCGCGTGAAGGCGGGCGAACTCGCCAACTTCGTCGCCGGTCTCCTCGGCGGCAAGGGCGGCGGCAAGCCCGACCTCGCCATGGCGGGCGGCGCCGACGCGACGAAGCTCGGTGAAGCGCTCACCGCCGCGCGCGCCTGGATCGCGGAGCGTCTCTGATGAGCGCACCCGAGAGCGGTCTCGAGAACGGGCTTCTCGAGGAAGCGGCCGAAGAGCTCCGGCTCCCCGGCCTCTCCTGCCCGATGCCCGTCCTGAAGGCCAAGAAGGCCCTCGCCAAGATGGCTCCCGGCGCGCGCCTGCGCGTCTGGAGCACCGACGCGCACAGCCTCCCGGACCTCGCCGACTTCTGCCGCCAGACGGGGCACGTGCTCGTCGCGCAGGGTGAAGCGGAGTCCGACGGCCGCGGTTGGTACGTGACCGTCATCGGCCGGCGCGCCGACTGACGTCGGAGCGTCGGGAGGGGGCCTCTCCGGCCCCTCCCCCAACGCCTTCAAACGCCCGTCCCTCACGAGGGGGCGGGCGTTTTTCATTTTTTCTTCATCTTTTTTCATCAGCTCTTGCTTTTTTCTGAAAGTGGGGGTATAGTTCTGCTTCTGCAAATTTGATGCGCCAGTAGCTCAGTTGGATAGAGTATCTGGCTACGAACCAGAGGGTCGTGGG
>NZ_DAVZJY010000174.1:0-5162 GCF_052272535.1 Sutterella sp.
TGCGCGGGGTTGCGGGAGTATGGGAAGCGGTGGCCATGGTTCTGTAGTCCTAAGGTGGACGCCGGCAGGGACGTCGTATTATCCACGACATAAATTACTTTACAGCATTAGACTACCTCTTCACGGCATCAACTCTCAGGATTCAGGTTAGGGTTCCCCGGGATCTTCGATTCGGCTGAGAATGTGGCCAAACTTCTGTCAGGTTCTCACCAGGTAGAGACGCTCAAGAAATGACGAACCGGCTGGCAATACAGCCAGCCGGTCCGAGATTCTGGGATGAAAAAGAGCGTGTTTCCTTTTGGGGGAACGGCTACTTCATGTCGAAGGCCTTCTGGACGTTGATCGGCATGGCCTGATAGCCGAGCGAGCTCTTGATGCGGATTTCAACCGCGGGCTCCTTCTCGCCCCACTTGAACTCGTCGATCACCGGATGCGGCGCGACCGTGTTGAACTGACGCAGATCGAGGCTCGCCGTGGCGGAGTAGACCATCACGGAGTCCTTGTCGGTCTGGTATTCGACGAGCGAGGTGACGGGGCTGAACCAGTCGTGGCCGCGTTCCTTGCCGTACTCCCAGATCTGCTGGACGGTCATCTTCTTCTGGTCGATCTTGTAGATCACGGCGCGCGAGTACTTCATGTCGGGCAGCGGGGGCTGCTCGAGCGCACGGCCGTCGCCGTTGTCGAAGGCCGACAGATAGAAGACGTCGGCGTTGGACTTCGAGTCGATGCGCCAGCCGGTGTGCTGCGTCCAGGTCCAGTCGAAGTCGCCTTCGCAGCGGTTTTCGGAGCACTTGAGGGGCTTGCCGTCCTTGTCGACCGGGGTGAGGACCTTCTTGGCGAGGTCGCCCTTCCAGCCCGTCGGCGTGGCGAGAATCCACTTCACCTTCTTGTCGCGGCCGATCTTGATGACGGCGGACTGATGGCGCGAGCTGATCACGATCGAGTCGTCGGTCGGGTCGTAGTCGACGGAGTTGACGTGCGCCCAGTTGCGGCCCGGGCCCACGCCGGCGATGTCGCCGAACTTGTCGTTCTTGTCCATGGCGGCGAGTTCATCAGCCGACAGGGTCTTGCCCGACTGCGTGGCGTCGAGGTTGAGGCACACCGCGCCCTGGTCGAGCGTCTTGATCACGACGTCGCGGTACGGGTCGAGAATGTCGAAGAGGCGGAATTCGTCGACCACGTTGCCGTTGGCGTCCACTTCGGCGATCACGTCGCGCACGGTGTGCACGCGCTTGCCGTCGGGACGACGGTAGTCCGAAGAGGAGACGCGCAGGAACAGGTGCCCGTTCTGCGCCGGATCAAGGGCGTGCGAGAAGTCGGCGTACCCCGTCGGGAGGCGGCGGTTGAAGACTTCGCGGCCCATGATGTCGTACTTCGCATAGCGCTGGCCGTAGCCGAACGTGAGGAAGCCGTCCTTGCCCTGATGGAAGCCCATCATGATGCCGGAGTTGTAGATCGTCTCAGGATCGTAGATGGGGTCGACGAACATGTACCAGCGGACTTCGCCCTTTGTGTCGATCACGGCGTTCTGCGGGTAGTAGTTCCATTCGAGCGCGCCGCCCGTGGGGTTGTTCCACACGACGCGGGCCTGCTTCGGAGCGGTCGAGAGGAAGTTGTTGATCAGGTAGAGGCGGTCGCTGAAGGCCGGTTCGACCTTGACTACTTCCGTTTCAAACATGTTGTGGTGCTGCGCCATCGAGCCGTTCACCGGCGTGAAGACGGCCGGGGCGTACATGCGGTACTGCTCGTTCTCGACGCGGGTCTCCTTGCCGTTGTCGATGTAGGTGTAGCTCACCTCGACGGTGTTGTTGTAGTCGGGGTAGAGCCCCCAGACCGGGATGCCCGCATAGGTGCGCAGCGCCGTGTCGGAAACCTTGTACTTGATCTCCTGGCCGTCCTTCTTCGGGACGATGCGGACCGTGGCGTCCTTCAGAACATAGCCGCCGTTCTTGATCACGGCCGTAAGCGGAGCGATCTTGTACGGATTGTTGACGATTTCGCCGAGCTTGCCCGGAGCGACGTAGTGCACGGCGGGGCCGCTGGCGCCGCCGGAAGCAAGGGCGGCGCCCGAGAAGGCGAGGCCGAAGCCGGCGGCGAGGGAGACGGCAACGGCGACGGGGGTGAGGCGGGTGCGGAAGGACATGGGGGATACTCCTTGATGGAATCGTTCGCCCCTTGATCTGCCGGGACGGAACGCTTCGCTGCGGCGCCGAAGCGGCGCGGCAGGATCTCCATCCCGTTCGAGGGGGGGGGGATTCACCGGGAAAGACTAAGCATTACGGCTTAGCGGTGCTATTCTCAACTACCCCTCTGAAACAGCATTGATTTGGAAAACCGGAATTTCATAAAATGAAAAACGCGCTCGGCCGGGACGCCCTCATCTTCCTGAAGACCCTCTGCGACACGCAGAACCTTGTGAATGCCGCAAATCAACTCGGGCTCTCGCCCGCGACCGCATCGCGGCTTTTGGGAAAGCTCCGCGAAGCCTTCGGCGACGAACTCTTCACGCGCTCCTCCGGAGGTCTCGCGCCTACGTGGCGCATGGCGGAGCTCCTCCCGCAGGTGCGCACCGTGCTCGACGACTATGAGCGTCTCCTTGAAGTGAGCGCCTTCGATCCGAAGACGCTTGAGCGCGTGTTCCACATCGGCTGCGTGGACCACGGGGTGGTCTTCCTCGCGCCCGCCGTCGCCCGCGTCGCCTCCGCCGCAGCGGGCGTCATGATTGAGATGTCCGAAATCACGAACGACTGGCCCGTGCAGCTGCGCACCGGCGAGCTCGACGCCGTGATCAGCCCGATGGAGAGCGTGCCGTCGGGCTTCCACTACCTGAAGCTGCGCGAGCGGAGCTGCTCGTCGCGGCTCGTCTGCCGTCCAGGGCACCCGCTCCTCGCGCGCGCCGCGCAAAACGGAGGCGTCACCTTGGAGGAGGCGCTCTCCTGCGGGTTCGTCGAGATCACCTGGCGGCCGACGAACTACTTCCGCCTCGCGAAGTCCCGCGAGGCGGAGGCCTTCGCGGCCCGCCGCGTCATCGTGAAGACGCCCTATTTCATGGGGGCGGCGAAGATCGTGAGCGAGAGCGACCTGCTGCTGCCGCTCTCGAACCTTCTCGCGGACTGGTGCATCGAGCAGGGGTTCCTCGCCGACCTCCCGGTGATTGGCCACCCGCCGTTCTTCAACGACTTCGAGCCGAAGCTCATCTGGCACGACAGGAGCCACCTCGACCCCGCGATGCAGTGGCTGCGCGGGATGATCCTCTCGGCCGTGCGCGACGAGGAGAAGAAGGAGGCCGAAGAGCGGACGGGCGGCTGAAGCGTCGTTCCCTACCGGGCGTCCCGGAGCAGGGCAGGCCGCGTACCACATAAGAAGAGCGGCGCCAGGGAGAAGAACTCCCGGGCGCCGCTCGGTCTATTCAAGTCAGAGGGTCATTTGACCGTCACCCACTCCATCGTGAGGCGGTTGTCGGGGCGGTGCACGACCTCGACGTTCTGCTTCATCGCCCATGCGATCATGAGTTCATGAACCGGGATGTGGAGGAGGTTGGCGCGTTCGATCCGCAGCGCCTCGGTGATGAGCGTCGTGCGCTTGACGGGATCCTCCTCGGCCTTGATCTTCGCCTGAGCCTCATCCATGGCGGCGAGCGACGCGCGACCGATGTTGGCGATGCCGTCGCCCGTCTTCGGGTTGAAGGTGGCCGAGAGCGACTGCAGCGAATAGAAGCCGTCGAAGGTGGGGGCGCCCCAACCGACAAGGCCCGCGGACGTGTCGAACGAGAGCACCTTCGGGAAGTACTTCGCGCGCGGCATCGAGTTCACGGCGACTTTGACCCCGATGCGGCCCCACTGCGAGGCGAGCGCCTTGCAGGTCGCCTCGTCGTTGGTCCAGCGGTTGTTCGGGCAGTCGAGCGTGAAGCCGAAGCCCTGCGGATAGCCCGCCTCGGCGAGGAGCTTCTTCGCCTTTTCGACGTCAGGCTTCGGGGGTTCGGCGACGTCCTTGGACCAGCCGTTCACGATCGAGGTGACGATCGTGCCCGTTGGGTTGGAGAGCCCGCGCATCACGCCGCGCTTGATGCCGTCGCGGTTGACGGAGATGAAGAGCGCTTCGCGCACGCGCTGATCCTTGAAGGGGTTCTTCGCAAGGGGCTTGCCCGTGGTGTCGCGAACGTAGGGCGAGGCGTCGCGGTATTCGTCAAGCGCCACCATCAGCGTGCGGTTCTCCGGCCCCTCGGTCACCTTGACGCCGGGGGACTTCCTCAGGCGCTGCAGGTCCTGCGCGGCCGGGTCGATCACAAAGTCCACCTCGCCCGAGAGGAGCGCGGCGGTGCGGGTCGCGGCCGAGGCGATCGGCCGGAAGACCGCCCTTTCGACGTTGCCCGCGCGGTTCTTCTCATCCCACCAGTCGTGGTTGGCGGTAAAGACGGTCTTCACGTCCTCCTCGCGCGTCGTGAGCCGGAAGGGACCCGTGCCGTTGGCGTGGCGCGCCGCATAGGACTCCTCCTTGGCGACGTAGTCCTGCGGCTCGAGGGCGCCGTGCGCCTTCGCCCAGGATTCGCTCATGATCTTGAGGTCCACGATCTGATTGAGGACCACGGGCGAACCCGTGGTCGTGCGGATGAGGACCTGGTCGGCGCCCGCGGCCTCGGCCTTCACGATGCCGGTCGTGAAGCTCTTGAACTGGCTGCGGGGATTGAGCGCGCGGTTGATTGAGAAGACCACGTCGCCGGGGGTGAGCGTTTCGCCCTCATGGAACTTCACGCCCTTGCGGATCGTGAAGAGGAACCCTTCGGGCACGCGCTTCCAGTCGGTCGCGAGCGCGGGCTCGATCCGGCGGTCGGGCGAGTAGCGCACGAGCCCTTCGTAGACCGCGGAGAGCGCGGTGATGTTGAGGTTTTCGTTTTGGGCGTGGATGTCGAAGGTGAGGATGTCGCCCGCGCTCGACCAGTTGAGCGTGGCGGCGTCGGCGCACGCGGCGAAGACAAGCGGCAGGGCGGCGGCGGCCGCCGTGAGTTGAAGGCGAAGCTTGCGGTTCATTGAAATGGCCTCCACGAAGTGGTTTATGCGGGAGCGCACCGCTCAATGTCTTACGGTTCTCCAGGATGGTCTCCCGATTCTGCCGCGGAGCGCGGCCCCGGTGGCCGCCCGAATTTAGGGTGAACGCCTCATGTT
>NZ_DAVZJY010000175.1:0-5137 GCF_052272535.1 Sutterella sp.
GCCGCCTGCAGGCGGTTCATGCATTCCCCGATGTTTTTTTCAGGTGACGGCGTGCAAGGGTTGTCTGGAGCCCATAGGGCGAAAGGCAAACCGCCCACGCGGCGTCGCCCCCCCCTGCCGAATGAGCTTTTCGATAAATTTAAACAAGATTCAAACGAAGGTTCAGTTTTTGACGAATGCGTAGCCGTTCTTGCTGCCGCGCTTGATGCGGTAGAGGGCTTCGTCGGCCTTTTCGTAAAGCTTATCGAACGAGCCGCCGTCGTCAGGCGCAACGGCCACGCCCATGGAGGCGCCGACGTCGAAGTCATCCTCCACGCCGTAATGCTCGGTCTGGATGCGCATGGAGATCTTCTTGACGCAGTTCGTCACATTTTCCCGCGAACCGACGTCCTTGAGGAAGACAATGAACTCGTCGCCTCCGATGCGCACGACCAGATCCGATGCGCGAACGCTCTTCTTGAGCGTTTCAGCGAAGTGCTTGAGCACTTCGTCGCCCGTTAAGTGGCCAAACGTGTCGTTGATGTCCTTGAAGTTGTCCAAATCAAGAAGCAGAAGAGCATTAGTTCCATGCGAAGCAATCAGATGCTCGTCGATGCGCTTGATGCCCGCGCTTCGGTTGAAGCACTTTGTCAGCCCGTCCAGAGACGCCTCATGCTCGATGAGCGCAAGCCGGAGCTCCTGACGACGCGCCGCCTCGTAGGCATCCGTAACATCATTGCGCTGAATTATTGCAATGCTGTGCTTTCTGTCGGCGTAACGAACGATGATCTCCTTCCTGCGGTATTCGCGGTTGTCGTAAATCATTCCGTAGCTGAAGGTGTATTCGTCGTTTGCCTCAAGCTCTGCCTTGACCACGGTCCCCGAAAGCATTCGAAGGACCATCTCGCGATCCTCCGGCACGATATAGCGTTCGGCCACCTTAAGAAGGTTCTTCCAATAGCCCTCGCCCTCGTACTCAGCCACTGACTCATCCTTCGTGAAGATGCAGCGGAAATACCCCGTGGTCAAATCAACATAGTAGAGGCAGTCGCAGGTCTGGCTCGCCAGATTGTTTGCAATCTCGTTGGCCGTCGGATTGAACGTTTCGCGAATAACGACGATATAGAGCTTGTCCAGGCGGTTCTCAATGTAGCGGCGGCTTATGCGTACAGTGGAGTACTCCGCCTCCTTCAGAAAGCTACGCATGCGAATCGTGCAGTCTTTGTGTTCGTGACAAGCGGCAGCACGCCTCAAATTATCAAGATCCATGTATGACCTAAAATTATCGCGCTCCGAAGCAAGCACGATTCTCGGAACAATCTTGCAGGAAAACTGATCAATCTGAAGACCATCAGGCATATCCTGAGGATCCCCGTCCATGCTCTTGAGGAACTTCGTCATGCCGGTCGTCAGGTCCACCTCAAGCACGGCCGCATAAATATTGAACATCGCCTCGATCAGATCACAATTCTCGGCCTCAAGCGTCCGTACACGGCGCCTGGCTTCGACATCTACCGCTGTGACGAGAATCTTCGGGGTGCCCCAGTACTCTACGGCGAAATACTTCGCCTCAACCCAACGCCACCCCAGCACCTTGTCGGCAACACGAAACTGCAGGGTCAGCTCCTTCCCGTCAAAGATGATCCCTTCGAGCGTCTTCTTGTCCAAAGCAGCTTCTATGCGCTCGAAATCCTCCGGATGAAGATCAAGCCTGTGAAGCTCGTAAAGGTCTGCATCTTTCGGTCTTGGTTCATAGTGATCGTGACGATAGCCCAGAGGGGTCACACGAAGAGTCACGGGGTCGATTTCGTGAATCTCCTCATACGTCTCCAGAAAATACGGCGCATATATCTGAAGCTTTCTTGCCTCAAGAATTTTGAAGGGCTTTCTTTCCGGCATGCGAAACTGAAATTCAGTCTCGACTACCTCTACCAATCCCTTGAGCCACGTATTTCCGTTCTCGGATACGCCTCTGGCTCCGCGCACACGGATAAATACGCAGCCTTTCGAGGGGTGCTGCCAGGCATAGCAGGAATCCCGTTCGACCTGATCGTCGTTAGCCAGAGTCTGCCGAATCATCTCGGACGACCCCTTGAAGGTCGGAATGATGCGCTCGAACCAGAAGTCGAACAGCTCTTCAGCTGAAAGATCCTCCGGCGCCTCAAAAATTGCATGCATCTGACGATTGCCGTACAGGCGGGGATGAGAGCCATCCTTCGGCATTTCAATCATCCAGCCGCCCACCGCCAGCAAATCGCCGACCTCCTTGTAGATGGAGTCGTCAAGCATACCTTTTGGATTGAAATTGGTCATTGTCAGTTCATTAGGAACTGTTAAAAATTAATTTTTTACAGACGTCGAGATGGTGCTGTGGTGAAATGACCTAGTTCCACTCACCGTGCCACTCATTTCGGTTGAGGTTCAAGCGCGCCATCTCTTCGTCAGAGACTTTAAGGCCTTTCTCGTACTACATTTTGTCGAGCTGACACCTGATCGTCAGTCCTTTCGTCGTGGTTGTGTTGGCGATCAAATTGACGACGACCTCATAGGCTTCCAAAGGGCGGCCGCGCCAGTTCTTGCTGATGTAGGCGAACATCCGGTGCTCTATCTTGTTCCATTTCGATGTCCCCGGCGAAAAGTGAACTTCAAGCCCAGTTTCATTGGCAAATTTTTGCAGAGACGTTTTCCAGAGACGGTTGCGTCGGCCGTTGCTGCCACCGCCGTCAGCGGTGCTCATAATCCGGGTAGCCGTTGAGTAGCGCTCCCGGCCCATCTCTTCCCACCATGTACGGATGCTGTTGACCGCGAAGGCTCCGGTGTCGGCGCTGACGCCCGCACTGACAAAGCCCCCATTGGCATTAACGTCATAGGTGCCGTACGGGCAGGCCTTTGTTTTACAAAAATCATGGTCCTGCACCCTCACTGCCTGCCCTTTTGGAGGGTACTCAGCTCCGCTGTTTTTGAAATTTCCTACCAGCTCCTTCTTCTTGGTGTCAACGGAAATTACCGGCTGGTTGGCTGCCATGAAATTTTTGCTCTCATCCGAAATGAAGTGAAACTGGGCGTCGCGATCCGGGCTTGGACTTCCCGTCTCAACATATTTCCTGCCCTGCTGAAGGCTGAACCCTAGTCCCTCAAGCAGATTCACCGTCACATAGCTGACTGAGTGGCCTTGCTTCTTAAGCTCGCCGGCCAAATTGCGCAGGCTCTTGGTTGTCCAACACAGAGGGTTTTCAGGATTTCCCACCGTGTTGCCTTCGAGCAGTCCCCAAAGAGCGCTTTCGATTCCTGGTTGCTTTGTTATCGTGCTCTTGCGCCCGGCTCCTTTAGCACGAACGTTGGGGGTGCTCTCGGCCGTCGCTCTTGCTTTGGGATCACAAGGAAGCGATTCCAACTCTGTTTTCCCGTTATTGATCGTGACTCGGGGAAACGCTTGTCCCCCCCCCCCCCCGACAGCATGGAGGTCGCACCGAGAAGTTGATCGATATTGCTCTGCGGAACCATGTTTTTCTCCATGGTGTAATTGTACCATGAAGAAAAACATATGTAAAGTTTTTTTAACGATTCTTAGACATCGAGGATCCCAATGGATCCCATTGCATTTTCCATATCAACTGAAAGTCTATCAATCCTTCACTGCCTTCACCGCATTGGATTCGGACTCAACCTGATGCTCGAAATCCTCAACAGACATCGGACGGAAGAAATAGAAGCCTTGGACGGTATTGCAGTTCGTCTGCTTGAGAGCCGCCAGCTGTTCCTCGGTTTCAATGCCCTCGGCCACCGTATGATATTCGAGCATTGCAGCCAAATCGGTAACGGCCTTGACGATGATTCCGGCCTTGTTGCAATCATGATTGACAAAGAAGCTTCTGTCGAGCTTCACCGAATCGACTTTCAATTCGCTCAGGCAGCCAAGCGACGAATAGCCGAAGCCGAAGTCGTCGATGGAACATTTGAAGCCGAAATTCTTGAGCTGATCAATGAATTTGCGGACCTTGTCGTAGCTCTTTACTGCAAGGGTTTCCGTGATTTCAAGCTCGATGAGGCTGGGATCTACGTCGAGGGACTTGCACACGCTCTGAAGGTGCGACAGCAGGTCCGGAATCTCAATCGTTTGGCGCGACAGGTTGAGCGAAATCGGAAGGATCGGCATGCTCCGGCTCTTCCACTCAGCCAGCATCCTGCAGACCTTTTCGAAAACGAATACGTCGACATGGTGCACCAGACGATAGCGCTCGAGAAGCGGAATGAATTCGCCCGGTGACACAATGCCGACGTCCGGACGATTCCAGCGAACAAGAGCCTCAGCGCCGATGATTTTTTCAGTCGTCAAAGAAACCTTGGGCTGAAGGTAAACGACGAACTGATGCTTTCCAAGCGCCTCGCTGAGGTGCGAAATGCGCTCCTTTTCCTGAAGTCTTTCAAATGCGCGATCGAGATTGTAAAAGCAGGCGTCGCTCAGAAGAAGCTCGCGGCCGGAATGCTTGCGGGCCATGTTGGCGCACTCCAGCATCTGCTCGACGGACTCTTCATTGTCAGTGGGCATATAGACGCCGAAGCGCGTTTCCAGGTACGGTGAATACGCCTCGTCAGCAAACACGAGCGCGTCGAGATTGCGGCGAATCTGAGCAAGACGATTAAGAATCGCCTGCTTGTCTGTCGAATGAAAGAGCGCGTAGAAAATGTCGGCCGTATCGCGCACGACGACTTCATCATTACCGAGGCAGGCCAGAATGGCGTTGTAGATGTTGCCGAGCATTCGATCGCCGGCATCGGACCCGAAAATCAAATTGATAACTTTGAACTCGCAAACGTCGATTGAAACGATGGCGAAGTCATGCACACCTTCGGCGAGACGAGCCTGAACCTTCTCGACAAACCAAGATCTTCGGCCGCTGAACTGGCCGGAATTGAGCGTTGTATTGTTTGCGTACATCTTATATCGTCCGGCGTCATGGCGTTGAAAGCGGCGCCGCTTGTCCCCGAAAAAGCAGTCAGTGGTTCAAATCCCGGCATCTCTTCCAGGCACAAAGATCGGGAACTTATCCCGACATCTTTGGCATTTTAACCTGAGTTTTGCGTCAATTTCTACTAGAAAATGCGAATTTCTCTCAGACGGGTACACTCGGCGCTCGGAGCGGAGCTGAATATTTCC
>NZ_DAVZJY010000176.1:0-5134 GCF_052272535.1 Sutterella sp.
TCAGCAAGATTTAAGAAACCTCGTACTGGTGGAATTGGGAGGTTTCAACATACGGCCCAAAAGCGTGCGGCCGACGTCGTTGGCCGCCCGTTTCCGGCCGCTTCCGGGTTCTGCTATCTTTCCTGCCCAACACCAAAGAAGGAGAAACGGCATGCGGCAGGCCTTCCGCACGCGGCCCTGGGTTTTTCCGCCCGAGCCGCAGGCGATTCGGGAGATCTTCGAGCGCGCGGGCGAGGTGCGGCGCTTCGCCAAGGGCGCCTTCATGCCGCACGGGGGCGAGAAGCCCGACGCCGTGGTGGGCCTTCTCACCGCCGGTCTCGCGACGGTCTCGGCCACCGACCCGCGCGGCGCGGCGCACGTCTTCGGACTCCTCGCGCCGGGGCGCTCGATGGGCGACCTTTCCGCCCTCAACCCCCACCGCGTGAACGTCGTGATGACGTTCCTGCGGCCCTCGACCGTCCTCGTCCTCCCGCGCGAGGCCTTCCTGCAGGCTCTGCGCAGCGACGTCCGTCTGATGGAGATCTACGCCGACCTCGCGATCCTCAAGGAGGAGTCGGCGCTGGAAGGCATGCTCGTGCGCTTCACGCTCGAGCTCGAGGAGCGTCTGCGAGTCCTTCTCCTCACCGTCATCACGAGCTTCGGCGAACTCCGCCCGGACGACTGGAATCTCTGTCCTTTGGGACTCACCGTGACGGAGGCCGCGCAGTTTCTCTCCGCCGACCGCTCGTGGGTGAGCACCAAGCTCAACGCTTGGGTGAAGGCCGGGGACGCCCGGAAGGACGGCCGCCGGCTCTACGTTCACGGGCGAGTCTTCGAGTCCGTGCGCGACTGGTGCGGCGGAGCGCCCGCGGGCCTCACGGCAGAGCCCACGCCTTCGGAACACTATGCTTCGCTCGCCCGCACCCAAATGTGAGGCCCCGAGCGCCCAGGCTGAAGCGCGCAGAGGAGAGCAAATTCTCTGGAACTGTTGAGCACTCAACAGCAGCGCAGGCGAAAGCGGTGTGAAATGCAGCTCCCTCCCGCGAAACGCCTGACCCGCAGCCTCCTCTAGATGTCCTCCTCCACCCGCACCCGCTTCCAACACCTCTTCGCCCGCTCGGCGCTTCTCACCGCCGGCATGTTCCTCGCCTCGCTCGGCATCGCCTTCACGACGGTGGCCGACATCGGCACGACGCCGATTTCGACGGTTCCCTACACGGCCTCCGCGATTTCGGGCCTCACCTTCGGCACCTGCACGATCCTCCTCAACTTCTTCCTCGTTGCGGGCCAGATCCTCGTCCTCGGCCGCCGCTGGCCGGTGACGAACCTCATTCAGCTCCCCGTCGGCTGCGTCTTCGGGTTCTTCATCGACCTCTCGATGCACCTCCTCTCGGGAGTGCACCCGGCGAACTGGCCCCTCGCCCTGCTCCTTTCCGTCTTCGGGAACCTCGTCCTCGCGTTGGGCGTCGTGATGCAGATCCGCTCGAAGACCATCGTGCAGCCGGGTGAAGGCTTCGTGATCGCGGTGGCCGCGCGCTTCAAGAGCTCCTTCGGCGCGATGAAGATCGCCAATGACCTTACGCTCGCCGCCGTCGCCGCTGCGTTGGGCCTCTGCGCCGTCGGGCACGTGATCGGGATCCGCGAAGGCACGCTCGTCTCCGCTGTGATGATCGGACTCTTCGCCAAATGGATCGACCAGCTCGCGAACCGCTTCGTCTCTTCCCGCTCCGCCGAGGTCGAGGAGCCCCGCGAAGTGGACCTCTGCGCCCGCGCGACGCCCAAGGAGCCGGCGGCGGATGCCTCGCAGAGCGCCCGCCAAGAGAGCGGCCTGGAAGCCTGACTCCATCTTCCGCTCCTCCGAGGTCCCGTACGTCGAGCGCGGCGGCTGCGGGCTTCTCGACGATCCCGCCGCCCTCTGATCAAGTCATCTCCCGCCGCGCCGAAGACACTCGCGGAGATTCGAAAGGGAACGCAAAACGGCCGGGAAGCCCGCAGGCGCCCGGCCGTTCTTGGGTGAAGGCGTCCGGCCCGCGGACCCTAGAAAAGGATGGTCCGCGCGCCGGAGGCTTCCGCTCGGTCAACTGATGAAGAAGAGGAAGGCGAGCGTGCAGATCTGCACCGGAGCGCTGCGCTTGATCACCTCGATTGGGCTCACGCCGGCGATGCCGGAGATGACGATCACGCCGGCGGCGAGCGGCGAGGAGACGCGGCCGAAGGTGGCCGCCACGCTCGCGAGGTACCCGAGGTCGGGGATCGTGAGGCCGAAGGCAGCGGCGTGCGGGGTGACGGCTTCATTGAAGGCGAAGGCCGCGGCGTCGCCCGAACCCGTCATGACGCCGAGGATGTAGGGGCCGACCGCGGCGCCCAACTTCGCGAGGTCGGACGAGCCTTTAAGCGCCTCGACGAACACGTCGATCACGCCGCAGGCGCGCAGACCGGCCGCGAAGACGCCCGCGGCGATGATGAGGCCGAGGATGGAGCCGTAGCCGTGGCCCATGCCGTCGAAGAAGCGCTTCGTGAGTTCGGCGGGATTCACGCGGGTGACGAGCATCGTGTAGATCACGCCGATCAGCATGGCGGTGGCGACCGAGACCTTCACCTCAGGGAAGCAGAGCGCGACCACGAAGAGGAGCACGACCGGAAGGAGCGGCGCGAAAGCCCAGAGGAGATTGGGCGTGGCGGGAAGCTCCACCTTCTGCGCGCCGTCATTGACGCCTTCGTTCTCAAAGCCGCCCTTCTTGTAGTCGCCGAAGATGAGGCAGCAGAGGACCATCAGCACGATGCAGACGATCGAGATGAGGAGCGTGCGGGTGCCCGTGTAGGTGAGGTAGTCCATGATCGGCCATTCGGCGATCTTCGCGACGAAGCCGTTGTGCGAGGATCCGGGCGACCAGAAGGACGGCAGCGTCGAGGCGATCACCGTGCAGGCGGCCATCGCCGGGCGGAAGCCCGCGCGGATCATGAGCGCGCAGATCGTCGGGCCGATGGCGGCGCACATGCCCGCGAGCGAGGAGATCGCGAGCGAGACGATGCCCGTGACGATCATGCAGCAGGGAAGAAGCACGATGCCGAGGCGGTTCAGAGGCTTCGTCAGAAGGCGCACGAGGTGCAGGTCGCACCCGGTGATCGTCATCACGCGCGCGAAGCCCATCGCCGAGCAGATCACGACGATGAGCGAGGCGTTCGTCATCGACTTGTCGAACTGCTGGAAGGCCGCGACGGGGTTGAGCGCGAGGAGGCACATCGCAAAGCCCGAAGCGAGGAGAACGAGGCGCGTCTCCCAGCGCTTGAGCAAGCCGTAAACGGTGACGCAGACGACCGCTATGGCGGCCCACATTTCGAACGTCATGATTGGAGGTTTCCTTTGGTCGGTATTCGGGTGGGTGTTTTTATTCCCGCTCTTCTAGGCGGATTTCCGTATTCTAGGTACGACTTAAATGCGTTCAATGGGCGAAACTCCCTATTTAAGGGAAAACCGCACCATTTTGGTGAATAAGCCGCACACCCGCACAGCACTAGGAATCACAGAGGTCGGCGCCATTGCGCGGGATTTCCCGGTGGGGTTTCCGTCCTTTTTCCGGCCAAGGGCGTTCCCGGACATCATACGCATTCATGCGTAGGTGAAAACGAGGTCAATGGATGCGCCTTCATTCGGAATGCGCCTTTTCCCGCTTGACGCAATGGTGACGAAGAAGGAATGCTCCGGGAGAACGGACCGGACCGGTCTGCCCTGCTCTTGGCTCTTGAGCTGCGGGCGCAGCGGATGGATGGGCGGCGGCCCTCCGATCGGGCAGACGGGAAACTACGCCGCAGACCGACGGACGGGCGTGAAATGCGCAAACGCCGCCGATGCGCTTTGAGGCTTTCCGAAGCGTTCAGAGGCGCTCAAAGCGGCTCAAAGGAGCTCAAAAAGAGGAGGCCTGGGCTGTCAATGGGCCGCGCGCTCGAGGACGCAGGCGACGAAGTCGGTGGGGAGCGTCTTGAAGGCGACGGGCGGCTGCGGATCAAGGTCATGCGTTCCGAGGAACTTCTGGAACCAGCTCACCGAATGCCATTGGCCGTTCTTCCAGCCGGCCAACCTGTACATGCCGACGAGCTCAAAGCCGAGGCGCAGGTGGAGGCGCTCCGAGGGCGGGTTGGGCGACGTGACGCAGCCGAAGGCCGAGCGCACGCCCTGGCGCTCGAGAAGCTCAAGAAGCGCCCGGTAGAGCCTCGTCCCCAAGCCCCGGCCGGCCGCGGACTTCGCGAGATAGACCGAGAGCTCGGCATTCCACTGATAGGCGGCGCGCTCCATGTGGCGGTGCGCGTAGGCGTAGCCGAGGATGCGGCCCTCCTCCTCGGCGACGAGGTAGGGGTAGAACTCAAGAATCCCGCAGATGCGTCCGGCGAACTCCTCGACCGAGGGGAGCGCGTACTCGAACGTGATGTTGGTGTCGATGTACTCGGCATAGACGGCGAGGAGCGCCTCGGCGTCTTCGGGGGTGGCGGTGCGGAATTCCATGGCGGGGCTTCGGGTGCGTGAAGGAGTTCGGGAGGCTTCCATTCTATTAGGAGGGACGCCGCCCTCCGGCCCGCCCGTCTGAGCACTCCGCCGGAGCTCCTCTGCGTACGGGCAGAGGGAGGCGGCGCGACGGAGGTCGAGGCTTCAAGGGCGTCCCGCCCGGGGCGCACCCCGTCGGCAAGCCCCGTTGAAATCCCGGATGAAGGCGCTTGAACCGTAGGGCGCGCGCAACCCATCAACGCCGCCCAAGAACGGGGAGATCCGCGCCGCCATGGGACGCATTGGGGTTTGACCAAGGACCAGCCGCCCTCGTCTTAAGGCCACCAGGAGCCCGCCTGAGGTATCGTTCGATTCAAAGACCTCTCTCAGAAAACCCTCAATGGCTCTCTCGACGCTCTTCTCGTTCTTCGACCGCTGTCAGCCCGCCCAACCGTCCCCGGACGACGAGGCCGCGCAGAAGGTCCGCTCCGAAGACCACAAGCCGATGCCCGCGCTCGCGATGGAGCCGGCGGACCCGCCGCCCGCTCCCTCCCCAGCCGCCGCCCCGGAGTCCTCGTCCTCCGTGCCCCATGCGCGTCCGCGGATCCTCAAGGACGCGCTCTCGATCTACGGCGCCGGCCGGGCGCCGGAAGTCGAGAAGACGGAGAACTACAC
>NZ_DAVZJY010000177.1:0-5064 GCF_052272535.1 Sutterella sp.
TGCCGCATTCCTCCCCCACCTGAAGGAAGGGGACTCCTGCGGCAATCCTGTTGAAGCGCTCGCCCGCCCAGCCGGTCGAGAGCTGTGCGACATGACGGCGGTCCGACCAGTCTTCGGTCGCCTCGGTGTCGCCCGTCGCCTTCTTCGAGTCGCCGTTCGAGTAGACGCCGTGCAGGAAGAGTCCGGTCTTCGCGCGCGTGGCGAAGCCGACGGCGTTGGAGAGGCGGCCCGGCTGGAAGGTGATGTTCGCCGGCGCAATGCCCGCGAGCGAGGCGTAGGTCTGGTTGGCGTTGAGCTTCGCATAGACGGAGTAGGGCAGGCCCGCCACCGTGAGGCCCGCCATGCGGCCGAAGGAGAACTCGATGAAGTCGTTGCCGAGGTAGGCGCGCGAGAGGGCGTCGAAGATGACGCCGTCTTCGACGAAGCTCCCCGAGTCGAGCGAAATGAGGCTGCGCAGCTGAGCTCCTGCGTACCAGCCGTTGCCGAGGTCTTCGCGTGCGGTGATGAGCACTTGGGAGTCGTCGGGAAGCTGCCCGTAGCCCGCCATCGAGAGCGAGCCGTCGCCGCCCTCGCCGTGTGAATAGAAGAGCCCCGTGACGGCCGAAACGTTGACGTTCACGTCGGCCGCCTGAGCGGCGCCCGCGGCGGCGAGAAAGATGGAGGAGAGAAGCGCTGCGCTGAGCGCGGTGAGGGGATGACGAGGCATGAGAGCGTCTCCTTTGGCTTCGGCCCGGCTACGGCCGGCGCTCCTCCAGGGGAGGCGGAGGCGCTTTCGGGCTTCTGATGGATCTCAGCCTCCGAGGCTAAATGAGCCGATCGAACTAAGCCATAAGGACTACCTGTGCGTCTCGTCCGCTTTTTGGAAAATATGAATTCCAGTTTCGACCTGCGCCCTCAGAGGGCGGCGCAGAAAAAAGAAGCGGCGCGAACGGATAATCCGGTGTCCTCGTCCGCTCATCCGTCCGCGCCGCATTTTCTGTTCGACAGAAAAGAGACTCTCAACAAGCCGCCTCGGCGGACTTCCTTGAGGAGGTCCTCCTGAACGACGGAAAGCATCTTCCCGCTTCGCCGTCAAAGGGGCGTGAAGGACGGATGAACACCCCGTCAAGCCGTTTGCGGGCGGTCAGGGGCGGGAGGATGGCGGCGAATCCCTCAGCGGCGGGAGCGCCTCGACTGCGCCGTTTTGCCCGGAGCGGAATCGGTGGCGGAGGGCTTCTCGTCGGGTTTCGCACCGGATTTCGCGCCGGGCTTGGCGGGGGTTTCCGCTTCAGCAGGTGCGGTCGGTGCCTTGGGCGGCGCGAGGCGCGCGAGCACTTCGTAGACGAGGTTGAGGCGCGCTTCAGGGTCGGGGGTCGAGGCGGCGATCCGCAGGCGCTCCGGGCCCGCCATCTGCGCGTCGGTCCTCGACTGCATGAAGCGGATGAGGGCGAGCGGGTCGAGGTTCGGCTTCGCGGTGAAGGTGATCACGATCGCCGTAGGGGCGGCGTCGATGCGGCGGATGCCGATCGCCTCGCATTTGAGGCGCAGTTTGTGCACCTCGATCAGACGCCGCGCCGCGTCGGGAAGCTTCCCGTAGCAGTCCACGAGCGCCTCGGTCGAGCGCTCGAGCGCCGTGCGGTCCTCAGCCGATGCAAAGGCCTTGTAGTAGGCGAGGCGCTGCGAGACGTCGCTCACGTAGTCCGAGGGCAGGAGCGCCGGGGCGTGGAGGTTGATGTCGGTCGTGAGCGCGAGGGGGCCGTCCACCGCGGGCGCTTCGCCGCGCTTGAGCGAGCGCACCGCCTGCATGAGCATGCGGTTGTAGAGCTCATAGCCCACCTCGGCGATCTCGCCGCTCTGGTGCTCGCCCAACACTTCGCCCGCGCCGCGGATCTCGAGGTCGTGCATCGCGAGGTAGAAGCCCGAACCGAGGTCCTCGAGCGCCTGAATGGCGTCGAGGCGCTTCTGCGCGTCCTTCGTGAACGCTCCGTCAGGGGGCGTGAGGAGGTAGGCGTAGGCCTGGTGGTGCGAGCGCCCGACGCGGCCGCGCAGCTGATGGAGCTGCGCGAGGCCGAACTTGTCCGCGCGCTCGATGATGATGGTGTTCGCCGACGGGACGTCGATGCCCGTCTCGATGATGGTCGAGCAGAGGAGCACGTTGAAGCGCTGCTGGTAGAACTCGCGCATCACGCGCTCGAGTTCGCGCTCGTGCATCTGGCCGTGGGCGACGGCGATGCGCGCTTCGGGAACGAGCTTCTCGAGGCGCAGCAGGGCGTTCTCCATCGTCTCCACCTCGTTGTGGAGGAAGTAGACCTGGCCGCCGCGCTTCAATTCGCGCAGCACCGCCTCGCGGATCGTCCCGTCCTGGTCGCTCTGCACGAAGGTCTTCACCGAGAGGCGGCGCTCCGGGGCCGTCGCGATCACGGAGAAGTCGCGGATCCCCTCGAGCGACATCGAGAGCGTGCGCGGAATCGGCGTCGCGGTGAGCGTGAGGACGTCCACCTCGGCGCGGATCTTGCGGAGCAGCTCCTTCTGGCGCACGCCGAAGCGGTGCTCCTCGTCGATGATGATGAGGCCGAGGTTCTTGAAGGCGACCTTGTCGGAGAGGAGCTTGTGCGTGCCGATCACGATGTCCACCGTGCCGTCGGCGAGGCCCTCGACGGCCTTGGCGGTCTCGCGGCCCGTGCGGAAGCGCGAGAGCTCGGCGATAGTCACGGGCCAGGCGCGGAAGCGGTCGCGGAAGGTCGCGGCGTGCTGCTCGGCGAGGAGCGTGGTCGGGCAGAGAACGGCGACCTGCCGGCCCGACATTGCGGCGATGAACGCCGCGCGCAGCGCCACCTCCGTTTTGCCGAACCCCACGTCGCCGCAGACCAGGCGGTCCATGGATTTCCCGGAGGTCATGTCGGAGACGACGGCTTCGATCGCCGCGGCTTGGTCGGGCGTTTCCTCAAAGGCGAAGCCCTCGCGGAAGGCCTTGTAGTCCGCGGGGTTCATCTCGAACTTCATCCCCGCGCGGGTCTTCCTGAGCGCGTAGAGGTTGAGGAGGTCCGCCGCGGTGTCGCGCACCTCCTCGGCCGCCTTGCGCTTGGCCTTCTCCCAGTCGCCGCGCCCCAACTGATGGAGGGGCGCGTGATCGGGGTCCGCGCCCGCATAGCGCGAGATGAGCTGCAGGTTCGTGATCGGCACGAAGAGCTTCGCGGCGTTCTTGTATTCAATTTCGAGGAACTCCGCGTCGCCCCCGCCCGCCTCCATATGCACGAGGCCGCGGTAGCGGCCGATGCCGTGGTCGGCGTGCACGACCGCGTCGCCGGGCTTCAATTCCGCGACGTCGCGCACCATCATCTCGAGCGTGGTGGCGTGGCGCATCCGGCGCAGACGCTGCCGGCGGGGACTTGCCGCGTAGAGCTCCGTCTCGGTGAGGATCACGACGTCGGGCGAATGAAAGACCGCGCCCGAATAGAGTGGCGTCGCGGCGACGCCCACCTTGGCGTCGCCCGCGAGGAAGCCGCTCCAGGACGGGTATTCGGTGAACTTCAGCCCGCCGGAGCGGAAGAGCTCCGACATGGTCTCAAGGCGTCCGGCCGAAGAGGCGGAAATGAGCGTGCGCCGGCCCTTTGCGGCGCTCGCCGCCGTGCGCTCGAGGAGTTTTTCGACCGGGTTCTGGCTCTTGCGGTCCACTTCGACGCCCACCAACTGCTCGAGGTCATCGGCGGAGTTGGTTTTGTCGAGCGAAATGCGGGTGAAGCGCCCGAGGGAGGTGAAGAACTCCTCGGGCTTCTGCCACAGAAGCTCCGGGGGGAGCGCCGGGCGCAGCTCGTCGCCTGCGAGCACCTTCGCACGCGAGGTCATGTCGCGCCCGAAGGCCTGGAGGGCCTTGTCGACGTCGCCCAACATCATCACCCGGGCGTTTGCCGGAAGGTAGTCCGCGAGTGCGGCGGTCTCGTCGAAGAAAAGCGGCAGGTAGTACTCGATGCCGGGCGAGAGGATGCCCTGCTCGGCGTCGCGGTAGACGAGGCTCTTCTTCGGGTCGCCCGCGAACTGACGCCGCCAGCGCTGCCGGAAGGCGAGCAGCGAGTCGGGGTCGACGGGGAACTCGTGCCCCGGGAGGAGCCGGATCTCCTTGGTCTCCTCCATCGAGCGCTGCGTCTCGACGTCGAACCACCGGATCGATTCGATCTCGTTGTCGAAGAAGTCGAGCCGGAAGGGGCGCTCGGAGCCCATCGGGAAGACGTCCACGATGCCGCCGCGCACGGCGAATTCGCCCGCGGCGAGGACCTGCTTCACGTTGGCGTACCCCGCGAGGGCGAGCCGCTCCTTGATGTGCTCGATCGAGGTCTCCTCGCCCGTGTGGAAGAAGAACGTGCTCGCGCCGATGTAGGAGACCGGGGCGAGGCGCTGCGAGGCGGTGACGGCCGAGGCGAGGAGCACGTCCGCGCCGCCCGTGGGCGCGGTGAGCCGGTAGAGCGTTTCAAGACGCTCGGAGACGAGGTCCTCCTGGGGCGAGAGCACGTCGTAGGGGAGCGTCTCCCAGTCGGGAAGCGGGCGCACCGAAAGCTCGGGCGCGAACCAGGGAATTTCGGCCGTGAGCCGCGGCACGTCCGCCGGATCGGCGCAGACCACAAGAACGCGCTCGCCCCGCGCCCGGAAGGCGAGGGCCGCCTCGGCGAGCGCCGCCGCGTCGCTCGTCTGCGCGGAGATCTCCACCCTGCGGCGCTCGCCGGGTTTGAGGCGCGTGAGGTCTTCGGGAATGATTTCAGGCTGTTGGAGAGGCATGGTGCGGGCTCCGACCGGTGCGGACGAAATGACGGAAACGGCGAATACCGTCCGGCGCACGGTGCGCAGGGCGGTCGGCTCAACATTCTAAAAGTCCCGGGATTGCGTCGTTGGAGGGGGGCGAATCCCGCCTGCCGACAAGGGCGGCGGTTCTCGTGAGGAAGGGGCGGTACCCGGCGAAGAGTGAGTGGGCCGCGGAGGGTGATGGGACGCCGGCCGTCGTCCGCTCCGGGGTGGATGCGCCGTTTAGTCGAGAGTTGTTTACCAAACCGAGCCGTAAAGCCCCGTCATTCATGGCGGGGATATAAGGCGACG
>NZ_DAVZJY010000178.1:0-5050 GCF_052272535.1 Sutterella sp.
TCAACGACGGGAAATGATCCTCACCGATATATGTTTCATCTTGAGAATTCGTGCCACATTCCTCCCCCACCTGAAGGAAGGGGACTCCTGCGGCAATCCTGTTGAGCGTAGAATCTGCGTCAATATTTGACGCATTGGAGGAGCTTTCTCATGGCAGTCTTCGGCGCCCTCACGGGCGACATCCTCGGCAGCACCTTTGAATTCCACCCTTGGCGGGGCGGCGCCGATGCGCTCAACTTCTTCCCGGCCGGGTCCTTCCCGACGGACGACAGCGTGCTCACCTGCGCCGTGGCGCAGGCGCTCATCGACGCGAAGCGCCCCGGGGGCGGCGTGGACCACGCGCGCTTCGCACGGACGGTCGAGGTGCGGCTGCGGGAATTCGCCCGCGCGCATGCTGGAGCGGGCTACGGCGGACGCTTCATCCGCTGGATGCTCATGGACGACGCGCCCGCCTACGGCAGCCTCGGCAACGGCTCGGCGATGCGCGTCTCGCCCTGCGCCTGGGCGGCGCAGTCGTTCGACGAAGCCCTCGAGCTCGCGCGCCTCTCGGCGATGCCGACCCACAACCACCCGGAAGGCGTTCTGGGCGCGCAGGCCGCGGCCGCCGCCGTCTGGTGGTTCCGCGATGGGAGAAGCGCCGCCGAAGTCCGCGGGCTTTGGGCGGAGCGCTTCGCGGGGCTCGGCACCCTCGCGCCCCTCTCGACCCTCGCGCCTCCGATTCCGAACGACGTCACGTGCTCCGGAACCGTACCGATCGCCCTCGAAGCCGCGCTCGAGTCCGACGGAGTGCTCGAAACGGTGCGCCGCGCGGTCGCCCTCGGGGGCGACTGCGACACGATCGCCGCGATCGCGGGCGCGGTCGCCGAAGGCGCTGCTCCGGTGCCCGACTTCGTGCTTAGCCGCGTGCTTGCACTTCTCCCGGAAGACCTCCGGCAGACGGCGCTCGCCTTCGAAGCGGCCTTTCCTCGGGCATACTGCACCTCAGAGACCGCACGCAATGAAGGCGGCCCGAGAAGAGAAGACACCCGAAGGAAAGACACCCATGGTTGACCAAGAACTCGCCGAAGCGATCCGCGACGCCGTCCGCCACCACCCCGCCGTCGAGGCGTGGGACGACCGCGGCGTGATCGTGAGCCTCACGACCCCCGCGGGCCCCGCCTGCCTCAAGCTCGCCGAGATGGCTCCCGCCGAGGAGACGCTCTCGGGCTACGACCTGCGCACGAAGACGCTCGTCGTCTGGCGCTTCGACCAGATCTCGGAGCTGCAGGTGATCGAGCCCTGATTCCCGTCCTTCCGAGGCGCGCACCGCGCGCCTCACGGTGAAATAATGGCGCACCCACATTCTCGAAAACCCTCGGGTGCGTCATGTCCGCCAACTTTCACGAGCTCATCCACGGCTTCCACAACTTCCGCGAGGAGTACCTCCTCAAGGAGCACGAATTCTTCGACCGGCTCGCCCACGGGCAGAACCCGAAGACGCTCGTGATCGCCTGCTGCGACTCCCGCGTGGACCCGGCGATTCTGATGGGCTGCCGCCCGGGCGACCTCTTCGTCGTGCGCTCGATCGCCGCGATCGTGCCGTCCGTCGAGTCCGCCGGCCGCCCCGACGCGGTGATGGCGGCGGTCGAATACGGCGTGAAGCACCTCGACGTGCTCCACGTGATCGTGATGGGGCACTCCAACTGCGGGGGCGTGCAGGGGATGCTCTTCCCTGAAAAGATCGCCGGGGAAAAGTGGATCGCCCGCTGGACCGCGATCGGACACCCGGTGGTGGAGGAGCTGCGCCGCGAGGAGCCCGACCAACCGCTCGAAACCCTCGTGCGCCGCTCCGAAGAGGGCTCCGTCCTGCTCTCGATCGAAAACCTCCTCTCCTACGACTGGATCCGCGAGCGCGTGGATGCGGGGACGCTCTCGCTCCATGCGCTCTACTACGACATCCGCGCGAAGAGCATGTACCTCTGGAACGCCGAGGAGGAGGACTTCGAGCCCGTGGCGGCACCGCACTGACCTCGACGCACGCCGTCCCTCCGGCCGCCCTTCCGTCTACCTCTAGGCGGTTTGGCCTATTGCGCCGCGCAGCCCCGCGGCGGCATGATTGACCACAGGCCGCGCGTCTGAGCGCGGCGTCAACTTCAACCGAACCATTCACTTCACGATCATGCAGTCCACGCGCACGAACGCCGTTCTGACGGCCTATTGGTGGTGGCGCCTCTCGAAAGAGCGGGTGCTCCGGCCTCGTGCGCGCTAGAAACAGCAGACGCACAAAGTGGAGTGAAGACAAAAGCCCGCGGATTCGAGTCCGGCGGGCTTTTTTGATGCCTTGAAGGACTGGCGGGCCGCGGCGAAGACGATTCAAGCCCTCCCAAAAGGGGACGGGCGACAAGGAAGACGGCCATGCGGCAGAGAAGCGGCAGACACGCAAAAGAAGTGGAGCAGACGGGGGGATTCCGATGGTGCCGCGGCGCCCATCGAACACCCAAAGCAACCCCAGCCCCCCGTCATTCATTTCCATTGCGGAGTCCATCATGCAGGCCCTTTTTGAAAAGCTCTACAAGGCGCAGAACCTCACCGCCCAAGAAACCGAAACCCTCTTCGACGCCGTCTTTGAAGGGCGCCTTGAACCCGTGGAGCTCGCCGCGCTCCTCACCGCCTTCAAGATGAAGGGCGAGACCCCCGCCGAAATCGGCGGCGCGGCGCGCGCCATGGTAAAGGCCGCGACGCACTTCCCCCGGCCCGCCGGCGTTGAAGTGGGCGAGATCGTCGGCACGGGCGGCGACGGCCTGCAGACGATCAACGTCTCGACCACGGCCGCCATCGCCGCCGCCGGCGCCGGGCTCTTCATCGCCAAGCACGGCAACCGCGGCGTCTCCTCGAAGAGCGGCGCCTCGGACCTCCTCACCGCCCTCGGCCTTGAGATCCGTCCGACGCCCGAAGAGAGCGTGGAGCTCCTCGCCCGCACGGGCTTCTGCTTCTGCTTCGCGCAGCTCTACCACCCGGCGATGCGCTTCGCCGGCCCGGTGCGTACGCAGATGAAGACCCGCACGCTCTTCAACATCCTCGGGCCCCTTACGAACCCGGCGCACCCGGACTATGCGCTGATCGGCGTCTACGACCCGGCGCTCCTCGAGACGGTGGCCGAGACCCTGAAGGAGCTCGGCATGAAGCGCGCCTTCGTGGTGCACGGCTGCGGCCTCGACGAGGCGGCCGTGCACGGCTTCACCACGGCCGTGGAGCTTACGGCCGCGGGCGAGCTCGTCGGGCGCACCTTCACCCCCGCCGACTTCGGCGTCACCGCCCGCTACACGATCGAGGACGTTCAGGGCGGCGACCCGCAGGACAACGCCGAAATCACCCGCGCGATTCTCGCCGGCCGCGGCACGGCGGCGCAGCGCGACTTCGTCGCGGCGAACCTCGCGCTCCTTCTTCTCGCGGGCGGCAGAGCCGCCACGCTCCCCGACGCCGTCGCCGCCGCTCGTGCGGCCCTCGCCTCCGGCGCGGGCCTCAAGGTGCTCGAAGCGCACCGCGCCTTCGCCGAATCCCGTCACGCCGCCGAAGCCCGGAGGGCCGCGTAATGACCGCCCACCCCTTCGAGCGTCCCGCGCCCGCCGCGCTCCCCGCCTCCCTGAGGAGCCGCCCCGAACTCAACGTCGAGTCGATCGACGGCACGGTGCTCTCGCCCATCGTCGCCCATGCCTTCGAGCGCGCGGCGACGCTCCCCGTCGTCACCGACGCGGCGCTCGACGCGGCCCGCCGCGCGCGCTCGGAGCGCTTCGCCCGGGTCGGCGTCGAGACGCAGGGTCGTCCGGGCGTCTTCGAAGCGGCGCTCGCACGGCCCGGCCGTCGCGTGATTCTCGAAGTGAAGGCCGCCTCGCCCTCGAAGGGGCTGATGCGCGCCGAAGTCGACGCCGCCCAATACGCCCGCGTCTACGGGCGCTTCGCCGACGCCGTCTCGGTGCTCACGGAGCCGAAGTACTTCGGCGGGAGCTTTGAGCGGCTCGCCCAATTCCGCGTCCTCACCACGAAGCCCCTCCTTGCGAAGGACTTCATCGTGTCGGAGCGCCAGATCCTCGCGGCCTACGCCGCGGGCGCGGACGCCGTGCTCCTGATGCTCTCCGTCCTCTCGCACGACGGATACGCGCGGCTCGCGCATTTCGCCGCCCGTCTCGGGCTCGAGATCCTCACGGAGGCCTCGACGGAGCCGGAGGTGCGCCATGCCGCCGCCGCGGGCGCCCGCGTGATCGGCATCAACAACCGCAACCTGCGCACCCTCGAGGTGGACCTCGGCCGCGCGCCGAGGCTCGCCCGGCTCGTGCCCGCCGGCCGCGTGGTGGTCGCCGAATCGGGCTGCCGCACGCACCGCGACATGGGGCTCGCGCAGGCGGCCGCCCCGCAGATCAACGCCTTCCTCTGCGGATCGGCCCTTTCCGAAGCCCCCGACCTGTCGCGCGCCGTGCGCGAACTGGTCTTCGGGCGCACGAAGTGCTGCGGCATCACCCGCCTCGAGGACGCCCTCGAGGCAGCCCGCGCGGGCGCGGTCGCGGTCGGAATCATCTGCGCGCCGCGCTCCAAGCGCTTCGTGCCGCTCGAGCGCGCCCTTGAACTCACCCGCGCCGTGCGCAGCGCCGCCGAAGCCGAAGGCCTTCCGCTCGAGCTCTTCGCCGTCACGGACGCCGAGGACTTTGAGAGGATCCGCGCAGCCGCGGCCGGGGTCTTCGACTTCGTGCAAGTCCACGGGGACGTCGCCGACCTCCCCGCCGCTCCCGGGGCGCCCCGCGTCGTCCCCGCCTTCGGCATGGGAGGGCTCGATCCGGCGGGCGCCCGTGCGCTAGCCCGCCGGATCCTGGCGCTCGAGGAGGAGGGCCGCATCGCCGGCGCGGTGCTCGACAACTCCGACGCCCGCGGTTCGGGCGGCACCGGCCGCGCGTTCGACTTCTCGCTGATGGACGCTTTTGCGGGCGTCCCGAACCTCTTCATCGCCGGCGGCCTCACGCCCGAAAACGCCTTCGCGGCGCTCTCGGCGGGCGGCTTCGCCGCCGCCGGCGCGGACCTC
>NZ_DAVZJY010000179.1:0-5042 GCF_052272535.1 Sutterella sp.
CCGCGCTTGTTTCGATGCGCCGACGACGCGCTACGCTAAAGCGGCGTAAAAGTCACCGAAAATACGATTTGTCAACTAAATAGCAATCCGGTTAATAAGAACCGCCGTATACGGATCCGTACGTACGGTGGTGTGGGAGGACGGCATGGGAATTAATCCCATGCCTCCTACCCGATTGTCTGCTACTATATTGGTTTTCCTCGAATTTCCCTGGATATTGACCGATGAAGAACCGAGCCATCCTGTCCCTTGCGGCGCGCGTACATGAAGAAGGCCGCCGTAGCCTTCTCGCGGCCATGAAGGAGGCCAGTCTCGAGGAACTCACGACGAGTTGCGGCGACATCTTCGAGGTGCTCTTCCGGGAGGAGGGGCAGACCCTCACCGCGGTTGCCGAGAAGATCCACCGCACCAAGTCCACCGCCTGCGTGATGGTGGACCGCCTCGAGAAGCAGGGCTACGTCGTGAAGACCCCGTCGGAGAGCGACGGTCGTGCAAGCGTGATCCGCCTCACCGACAAGGGGCGGGCGCTCCGTCCCCTGATGGACGAGATCTCCGACCGCATGAACGAATCGCTCTGCCGTGGCCTCACCGAAGCGGAGGCCGACCAGCTCGAGGTGCTCCTCGGCAAGATGACCGCCGCCTTCGGGACCTCGGAATGCACGTTCGCCGAAAGCAAGGGTGAGGGCAGGGGGCGTTGCTCTCTGAAGGCCCTAAAGGACTGACGGGAGAAAATCTGAACCAGAGGTCTGAACCAAAAGGCCGGAAGAGTAGACCAGAACAAAGGACGGGCCGCACTCCGGCAGAGGAGGCGGCCCGTCGTCATGGAGGAAGGAGCTCTTGGGTCCCGCACGCGTTCTTCTCAAAGCTTCCTGAGGCTCAGCGTAAACGTACCCTGCGGGTCGATCTCGGGGAGGTACCTGCGGTAGGTCGCGAGGATCTGCGCCTCGGGGTCGGCGTCGCGGAAGTGCTCCGGATAAAAGATCTTCGCGAAGAAGAGCGTGAAGTGCCAGTCGATGATCGAGCGCAGGCTTCCGTGGTCCACGGCGTAGAGGTCGTTCGTCTTCACCGCGGGGAGGCTCTGCCAGAGCGGGCGGGCCTTGAAGGTGAGGAGGCGCTTCACGGCCTCTTCGCGCGGCACCGTGAAGCCCATCTTCATCTGGTCGGCGGCGTTGTTGTTCCAGAGGCTCCCGCCGATGATGATCATTTCGGGACGGTGCGAGAGTACGTACTCACGCGTGAGCGCGCCGTAGGGTTCGCGGAGGTTTTCGGCGATGCTCGCCGCGCCGATGCGCTTCATGATCGCGCCCCAGAGGATCGTGCCGTTGTAGGTGTTGCCATACTGCGTGGGGCCGAGGTTGCCGAGCTCCATGTAGGCCGTGCGGTGCTTCCCGGTGTCGGGAATCTTCGCGATGCGCGCGTCCACGTCGCGCAGCCCCTCGATGCATTCGCCGCAGAGCGCCTCGGCGACGTCGTCGCGCTCGAGCATGCGGCCGATGATGCGCGTCGAGCGCACGTGGTTCTCAAGCTTCATCGCGTGGTAGTCGATCACGACCACGCGGATGCCGGAGCGCTCGAGTACGTCTACGCGGGCGTTGTTGGCGGCGAACTGCGTGCGGTTGATGAGGAGCACCTCGGGCCTGAGCGACAGAATCCGCTCCACGTTGAGGATGTCGTCGTGGTAGCCGCCGATCGAGGGGATCTTGAGGAGCTCGGGGAAGGCGCGCGTGAAGACGCGGTATTCGCCCGTGCGGGTGCTCTCCCAGTGGTCCTGCGTCATGCCGACCACCTTCTTGAGCGCGGCGCCGCCGCCCACGAGAAGGAAGTTCGCGATGTAGTTGCCGACGATGATGCGCTCGGGCGCTCGGGTGAGCGTCACCTTCCGCCCCGACACGTCCTCGAACGTGACGGGCCAGACGCCCTTGGGCGGGAGCGTGGGCAGCGTCTCGGCGGCGAAGGCGCCGTCGGCGGGGAGAAGCGACAGGGCGCTCAAGGCGCCCGTAAAGCCGAGGATCGTGCGACGGGTAAGCATGGATGGAGAGTTCCTTGAAGTTTGTTGCGCAGAGCGGCCGTGCGGCCGCCGTTTTCTGGATGTTTCGTGCAGGAGGGCGTCGCCGGTCAGCCGAGGGCCTTGCGCGCGGCGATCATGAATTCCTTCACGATCGTGCGCTTCGCGCCCGTTTCCGGGTTCACCACTTCGGTGGTCTGCGGGTGGCAGATGATGATGTCGGTGAGGCCCATTTCGAGGAGCGTCTCGACGTCCCAGCCCGGGCGGTCCGCGCTCGTGAGCGGGAGCGTGCGGGCGATGCGCTCCATCGGGCGGGTGTCGACGTTCAGGACGAATTGGTCCGCGTGACCGTAGGGGACGGGCTCCATGGCGTAGGCGCGGGCGTAGTCCGGATCGTTCAGGTAGCGGTAGTGGTTGCCGTCGGCGTAGACGATGAGGCCGCCCGGCTTCAGAACGCGCAGCCACTCGCGGAAGGCCTCGCGCGGGTTGGGAAGGTTCCAGACGACGTAGCGTGAGAGAACCGCCGAGAGCGAGCCGTCTTCAAAGGGGAGGTCCGCGGCGTCCGCAAGGACGAAGTCCACGTCGAGGCCGGCGCGGCGGGCGTTTTCGCGGGCGCGGACGAGCATCTCGGGCGAGGCGTCGCACCCGGCGGCGCGGCAACCCATGCGGGCGGCGAGGAGCGCAAAGAGTCCCGGGCCGCAGCCGACGTCGGCGACGCACGCGCCTTCGGGCAGGTCGAGGAGGCTCGCGAGCTTCTCGGCCCATTCGCCGTTGAGCGACCCGTCCAATTCATCCATCGTGCGGCGGCTGTAGCCCTCCGCGCGGGTGTCCCAGTAGTGCGAGACGGCGCGGCTCAGATCGGTCGTGAGGGGGGCGGACATGGTGAAGATGTTCCTTTGGGAGGGGGTGTCGGGGAGAGGCGGAGCGCGAGCGGCGCTTCATTTCGGGGCGGTTGCCGCGTGGTGGTGTTCGTGGTCGTGCGGGTGCACATGGCCGTGGGTCCCGTCGTCCACGTCAAGCGGGCGCTCGGGGATCACGGTGAGGAATCCGGCCGCCGTCCGCTCGACCGACGCCTCGACGCGGTAGACGGCGGAGAGCTCTTCGGGCGTGAGGACCTCGGCGGGCGGGGCGTAGCGGCGGATGCGCCCTTGGGCGAGCATCAGGAGCTTCGTTGAGAAGCGGGCGGCGAGCATCAGGTCGTGGACGATCCCGAGGGCGATGGAGCCCGTGCGTTCGGCGTAGGCGCGCGCCGCCTCCATGACGATCAGCTGGTGACGCAGGTCGAGCGCGCTCGTCGGTTCGTCGAGAAGCAGCACCCGCGGGCGGGAGACGAAGGCCTGCGCCATGAAGACGAGCTGCTTCTGTCCGCCCGAGAGGGCGGCGACCGGGCGGTCGGCGAGGTGTGCGATCTGCATCGCGTGAAGGGTTTCATCGACCCGCTCGAAGACGTCGGGGGTGACGCGCCAGGAGAGGCGCCGTCCGAGGCCGAGCATCACCATCTCGAAGACGGAGAGGCGGCTTGAGACCTGCGTCAATTGTGGAAGGTAGGCGATCGACCCGGCCGGGAGCGTGCGGCCGTCCTCGGTGAGCAGGACCTCTCCGTCGTGCGGGATGAGGCCCGCGACGGCCTTGAGGAGCGTGGTCTTGCCGGCGGCGTTCTGCCCCACGACCGCGACGAGCTCTCCCGCGTGCGCGGTGAAGGAGAGGTCTGAGAGGATCGTGCGGCCGCCGAAGGCGACCGAGAGGTTTTGGACGGTGAGAAGAAGCGCCATCTTTCAGCAGTCCCTCCGGGAGCGCAGCAGCAGGATGAGAAGGAAGGGCACGCCCGCGATCGAAGTGACGATCCCGACGGGGAGCATCGCGCCCGAGGAGAGGAGCTTCGCGATGAGTGACGAGAGGAGCAGGATGATCCCGCCGAAGAGAATCGAGGCCGGAATGAGGAACCGTTGATCGTCGCCCAGGAGGAGCTTCGCGCAGTGCGGAGCGACGAGCCCCACGAAGCCGATCGTGCCGATGAAGCTCACCGACGCGGCAATGAGAATCGAGGCGGTGGTGAAGACGAGAAGCCGCAGGCGCGCGACCTTGACGCCGAGGCTCTTCGCGCGCTCCTCGCCGATCGAGAGCGTCGTGAGCTGCCAGGCGGCCGGCGCGAGGAGAACGAGTCCGAGGAGCACCGCCCCTGCGGCCGCGGCGGTCGAAAGCCATCCCGAGCGCTCGAGGTTGCCGAAGGTCCACCCGTTGATCAGCTGCGCCGTCTCGGGCGAGGCGAGGTAGACGAGGAGCTGCTGGAGCGCCATGAAGAAGAAGTTCATGATGATGCCCGCGAGAATGAGCGTGGCGGGCGTCATGCCGCGCAGGCTGCCGAGCGCGAGGATCAAGGCGCAGATCAGGAGGGCGGCGGCGAAGGCCGCGGCGATGGTGCCGAGCCAGAGTTCGCCCGCGATCGTCGCGCCGGCCGTGATCGCCAGCGCCGCGCCGAAGCTCGCCCCGGAAGTGATGCCGAGGGTCGAGGGGCTCGCGAGCGCGTTGGCGGTGATCGTCTGGATCCCGAGGCCCGCGAGCGAAAGGGCCGCGCCCACGCAGAGCGCCGTGAGCGTCATCGGCAGCCTGAGCGACCAGAGGATGAGTGCCTGCGGATCTTCGGCTCCGGGGCCTGCTAGGAGGCCTTCGATGATCTCCCGCCGGCCGAGCCCCGAAGATCCCGTCGCGAGGTCCGCGAAGAAGAGCGCGGCGAGCAGCGCGCCCAAAAGCCCGGTGAGGAGCAGGCGGCTTCTCTGGGCGGCGCGGTAGTGAAGGTGGCAGGACATGGGAGCAGTGTATGAAGATTTCTGGAATCATCATACACGGCGGAAACGCCGCACGCATTGGGTGAAAGTCTCATTTTCCGGCTCTTCAGGCATGGTTGTGGGTAGCTCTGAGGAAATGCCGTTTCAAATGTCCTGAGCGCTTCTTGCCATCTCTGTCCTCTCGATGCTCAAGAGGATCCTCAGGTTCGAGCAGTTTCGTGAGGCCGTCCTCAGGGAGGGCTCCGCCCTCC
>NZ_DAVZJY010000180.1:0-4971 GCF_052272535.1 Sutterella sp.
CGGAGGGCGGCTGCTTCATTCTACGGCCGCGCCTTAGAGCGCGCTGAAAGACCTCGGGGCGCGCCCGGCGGGAAGGGCGCTCAAGCGCGTCCAAAACCCCGCGGTGCTCTTTTAAAATGATGGATTCGCCTCCCCGCCGCGCATTCTCGGAATGCGCGCCCGGCACGGCCGCCCGGCACGACCTTCTCTTCGACTGCGCGGCCCCCAGACCGGGAGGCCGAAGGAATTCCTTTTGCAGGCCGCCCTTCCGGGAGCGCGCTCTCAGGCGCCCCGGGCGGCCCGAACCTCATCATCAGCGTCCAGACACATGCTCGATTCACTCAGCCAGCGGCTTTCCAAGATCGTCAAGACCATGCGCGGCCAGGCGCGCCTCACCGAAGCCAACACCAAGGAGATGCTGCGCGAAGTGCGCCTCGCGCTCCTCGAGGCCGACGTGGCGCTGCCCGTCGTGAAGGAGGTGCTCGCGCGCATCAAGGAAAAGGCGATGGGCGAGGAGGTCGTGGGCGACCTCAACCCCGGCCAGGCGCTCGTGGGCGTCGTGCAGCGCGAGCTCACGGCGATCATCGGCGGGGACCTCCCGCAGAGCGAGCGCGAGCTCAACTTCCGCGTCCAGCCCCCGGCGGTGATTCTTCTCGCGGGCCTGCAGGGCGCGGGCAAGACCACGACCGCGGGCAAGCTCGCGCGCTGGCTCGTGCACGACCAGAAGAAGAAGGTCCTCACGGTCTCGTGCGACGTGTACCGCCCGGCCGCCATCGAACAGCTCAAGGCCGTCACCGAACAGGCGGGCGCCGACTGGTTCCCGAGCGCGACGGGCGAGAAGCCCCTCGACATCGCCTCGCGGGCGGTCGCCGAGGCGCGCCGGCGCTTCTACGACGTGCTCATCGTCGATACGGCGGGCCGCCTCGCGATCGACGAGGCGATGATGAAGGAGGTTGCGGAACTCAACGCCTTCCTCAAGCCCGCCGAAACGCTCTTCGTGATCGACGCGATGCTCGGTCAGGACGCGGTCAACACGGCCCGCGCCTTCAATGAGCGCCTCCCGCTCACCGGCATCGTCCTCACCAAGGCCGACGGCGACAGCCGCGGCGGCGCAGCGCTCTCCGTGCGCCACGTCACGGGCAAGCCCATCAAGTTCATCGGCACGGCCGAAAAGCTCACCGGGTTCGAGCCCTTCGATCCCGAGGCGATGGCCTCGCGCATCCTCGGCATGGGCGACATCGTCGGCCTCGTGAAGGACGTGACGAAGTCGATCAACGTCGCCGAAGCCGAGAAGCTCGCCAAGAAGCTCGCCACGGGCGACAAGTTCGACCTCTCGGACTTCCGTGCACAGTTGGCGCAGGTCGGCAGCTTCGGCAGCTTCTCCTCGCTCATGGAGAAGCTCCCCGCGCAGTTCCAGGAGGCCGCAGGCAAGGTGAAGGACGAGGACGTGCAGAAGAGCCTGCGGCGCACCATGGGCATCATCGACTCGATGACGCCGCAGGAGCGCAGGAAGCCCGACCTCATCAAGGCGAGCCGCAAGAAGCGCATCGCCGCCGGCGCGGGCGTGCCCGTGCAGGAGGTGAACCGCCTTCTGAAGCAGTTCGAGCAGACCCAGGAGATGATGAAGCGCATGAAGAAGGGCGGCCTCGCCAAGATGATGCGCATGATGGGCGGCCTCGGCTCCAAGATTCCGGGCCTCGGGGGCGGCTTCCCCGGCATGGGCGGGGGCTTCCCCGGCATGCCCCGCTGAGCGCGCCTCAGATGGTGCGCATCCTCGGGATCGACCCGGGCCTCAACCACACCGGCTGGGGCGTTCTGGAGGTCGAAGGCGGCCGCTGCCGGCGCGTCGCCTCGGGCGTGATCGACCCGCCCAAGGGCGAGGTGTCGGCGCGCCTCGGGCACATCGCCCGCGAGCTCGCCCGCGTGATCGCCGAGCATGCGCCCACGGCCGCCGCCTGCGAACGGGTCTTCGTGAACGTCAACCCGCAGAGCACGCTTCTGCTCGGCGAGGCGCGCGGGGCGGCCCTCTGCGCGGCCGACCTTGCGGGCCTCGCCGTCGAGGAGTTCACGCCGAGCGAAATCAAGCAGTCCGTGACGGGATCGGGGCGCGCCGACAAGGAGATGGTGCAGACGATGGTTGTGCGGCTCCTCGGGCTCGACCAAACGCCCCGCACCGACGAAGCTGACGCGCTCGCCTGCGCACTCTGCGCGGCGAGCATGATGAAGCTGCGCGCCCTGGAGAAGTCGGGCGGCACCGCGCGCACCTATGCGACCGCCCGGCGCGGCGCCTCGGGGCGCGGAGCGCGCGCCGCCTGGACGCGCCTCGTGGACAAGAAGGGAGAGAACTAAATGATCGGACGGCTCAAAGGCACCCTCGTCGAGAAGAATCCGCCACAGGTCCTCGTGGACGTCGCGGGCGTGGGCTACGAAGTGGACGTGCCGATGTCCACCTTCTGCAATCTGCCCGCCGAAGGGGGCGCGGTGACGCTCTGGACGCACCTCGTCGTGCGCGAGGACGCGCATCTCCTCTACGGGTTCGCGACCCGCGCGGAGCAGACGGCCTTCCGCGCCCTGATCCGCATCTCGGGCGTGGGGCCGAAGATCGCGCTCGCGCTCCTCTCGGGGATGACGACCGAGCAGCTCGCGCAGGCGGTGGAGTCGGGCGAAACGGGGCTCCTCACGCGCGTTCCCGGCATCGGGAAGAAGACGGCCGAGCGGCTCGTTCTCGAACTCAAGGGGAAGCTCGCCGGAGCCGCCTTCGCGCCCGCCGCGAGCACGGCTGCGGGCAGCCGCGCCGACGTGGTCGCCGCCCTCGTTGCGCTCGGCTATTCCGAGCGCGAAGCGCTCGCCGCCGCCAAGCAGGTGCCCGAAGACGCGGGCGTCTCCGAGGGCATCCGCCTCGCCTTGAAGCACCTCGCGCGCTGAGAAAACCCGGTACCGCCCGCCGCAGGGCGCCGCGTTTATCATGTGGGTCCGCCCACTTTCCATTCATCACGAGTCCCGCCGAAATGTCCGAACCGCGCATCATTGAAGGCGCCTGCGCCAATCCCAACGAAGAGAACATCGACCGGGCGCTGCGTCCGGTGCGGCTCGCGGACTACGTGGGCCAGAAGGCCGTGCGCGAGCAGCTGCAGATCTTCATCGAGGCGGCGCGCCGCCGCGGCGAACCGCTCGACCACCTGCTCCTCTTCGGTCCCCCGGGGCTCGGGAAGACCACGCTCGCGCACATCGTCGCCGCCGAAATGGGCGTCAACCTGCGTCAGACCTCGGGCCCCGTGCTCGAGCGTCCGGGCGACCTCGCGGCCATCCTCACGAACCTCGAGAAGAACGACGTCCTCTTCATCGACGAAATCCACCGGCTCTCGCCCGTCGTGGAGGAGATCCTCTACCCGGCGCTCGAGGACTACCAGATCGACATCATGATCGGCGAAGGCCCCGCGGCCCGGTCGATCAAGCTCGACCTCCCGCCCTTTACGCTGATCGGCGCCACCACCCGCGCGGGGTCGCTCACGAACCCGCTGCGCGCCCGCTTCGGGATCGTCAATCAGCTCCAGTTCTACACGCCCGAGGAGCTCGTCTCGATCGTCGAGCGCTCCGCGCGGCTCCTCGGCGTCGCGATCGAACACGAGGGTGCGGCCGAAGTCGCGCGCCGCAGCCGCGGCACGCCCCGCATCGCCAACCGCCTGCTGCGGCGCGTGCGCGACTTCGCCGAAGTGAAGCACGACGGCGTGATCACGCGCGAAGTCGCCGCCTCGGCGCTCTCCATGCTCGACGTCGATCCCGTCGGGCTCGACTTCATCGACCGGAAGTTCCTCCTCACGATCCTCGAGAAGTTCTCCGGAGGGCCCGTGGGCATCGACAACCTCGCCGCCGCAATCGGCGAGGACCGCGAGACGCTCGAGGACGTCGTGGAGCCCTATCTCATCCAACAGGGGTTCCTGCAGCGCACGCCCCGCGGGCGCGTCGCCGCACACCGAGCCTGGGAGCACTTCCGACTGACGCCGCCCGCAGCCGCGGGCGCGGCTTCGCTCTTCGGCGCCTGACCCGTCTTCAGATCTTCAGCGCTCGAGCCGCGGCACGCTCCTGAGGAGCCGCTGCGTGTAGGGGTGCTGCGGCCGCCCGAGAACGTCGGCGGCCGGGCCCGACTCAACGATCCGCCCGCCCTGCATCACCGCGACGGCGTCGGCCATGAACTCCACCACGGCGAAGTTGTGGGTGATGAGGAGGTAGGAGAGGCCGCGCGCGGCTTGGAGCGACTTCAGAAGATTGAGGATCTGCGCCTGCACCGAGACGTCGAGCGCCGACGTGGGTTCATCCAGAACCACCACTTCGGGTTCGGCCGCAAGCGCTCGGGCGATCGCAATGCGCTGCCGCTGCCCGCCCGAAAATTCATGCGGGAGCCGCTCCGCCGCCCCTTCGGGGAGTCCCGTCTCACGCAGAAGCGCCGCGGTGCGCCCCACCCGCGCCGCGACGTCGAGGTCGGGGCGCAGCGCAAGCAGCGCCTCTTCAATCACCTCGCCCACGGTCATGCGGGGGTCGAGCGACGAAAAGGGATCCTGAAAGACGATCTGCACCGCGCGGCGGAAGGCCGCAGAGCGCCCGGCGCCGACGGGCGCGCGTCCGCCCGCGAAGCGCACTTCGCCCTTCGCCTCGAGCCCCGCGGAGAGCAGCCCGAGCGCAGCGAGGGCCGCCGTCGTCTTGCCGCTTCCCGACTCGCCCACGAGCGCGAGCGTGCCGCCGCGCCGGAGCGTGAGCGTGAGGTCGGGGAGAATCACGCGGCCAGTCTTGCGCCCGCAGAGCGCCCGGATGGACTCCATGAGGCCCTTCGGGGCCGTGCGCACCGAAACGTGCTCGAGGGCGAGCGCGGGCTCCCCGGGCTTCTGCTTCGGCCCGCTCCCGTCGCCTGCGGGAGCGCGGACTTGGGACTTTGATGCGCCGCCTAACGGCGCCTCCCTCCGCCAGCAGGCGACGACGCCCGCGCCAGCGGGTCGG
>NZ_DAVZJY010000181.1:0-4956 GCF_052272535.1 Sutterella sp.
AGAATTAGGGCTGGCGCACAACAAGCAATTAGAGCCTGCTACGCGTCAGCCCTGGAAATTTATTGCATCCGGCCTCCGCGGCGGAGATCTCCTCAGGCGTGTTGAGGTTGGCGAACGCCTCCTCCATGCCGAAGACGGGGACCTCCGCGGCACCCAACGCGGCGTACCAGCGCCCGAGCCGGTGCTCGCCCGCGGCGAGTGAACCGCGCGCTTCGGCGAGGCGCTTCGTACGCACGCAGGCGACGGCCCCCTGCTTGTGGTTCTCCGTGCGGATCATGTAGGCGTCGGGGTCGAACCCTTCCCGGGCGAGCTGCGCCTGACGTGCGCGGAAACGCTCGAGGAGGTCGGCGGGCAGAAAGGGAGCGTCGCACGGGGCCGTGAGCACCCACTCCGTCTCCACCACATCCGCGGCCGCCTCCAACGCCGCGAGGGGCCCCGGGAAGGTCGTCTCCTTGTCGACCACCACCCGGACGCCGGGACGGACGAAGCTTGCGGTGTCCCGGTTCGCGGACACCACCACGCTGCTCACCACCGGACCGAGGCGCTCGAGCACGTGCTCGATCAGGGGCCGACCACCCAGGGGAACAAGCGCCTTGTTGACGCCGCCCAGGCGCGTCGCGCGGCCGCCGGCAAAGATGAGAAGCGTCGTGTTCGTACGGGTGATCTCTCCCATGCTGTCTACTCCTTCAGGGCGGGTTTGCTCGATTCCCGGTCGGATTATCCTAACGCCCGTGCTTTTCTGCCGGAGAACACTGAATGGCCGACTACATCACCATCGAAACCGTCTACGACATCCTCGAGCGCTCCATCGCGCCGGTACCGGCGACGGAGCTCCTCCCCCTGAGCGCAGCCGAGGGCCGCATCCTCGCCGAGACGATCACGGCGCCCTTCGACGCCCCCGCCTTCGACAATTCCGCCATGGACGGCTTCGCCTTCCGCGCGGCGGAGCTCGCCCCCGGCGCAGCGGTGCGGCTGCGCGTCGCGGGCGTCTCCTATGCGGGGGCGCCTTTTAACGGAGTTGTCGCCCCAGGCGAAGCCGTCCGGATCATGACGGGCGCGAAGATGCCCGAAGGCGCCGACACCGTGATTCCCTTCGAGCGCACCCGCTCGGAGGAGACGCCCGAAGGCGCCTGGGTGGTGTTCGATGCCCAACGCGTGAAGCCCGGCGAAAACGTGCGGCTTCAGGGTGAGGAGATGCGCGCGGGCGACGCGGTGATGGAGCCGGGCGAAGTCCTCACTCCGGCCTGGATCGGGCTCGCCGCGGTACTCGGGCGCGCGGAGCTCCGCTGCCGGCGCCTCACGGTCGCGCTCTTTTCGACGGGCGACGAGCTCGTCGCCCCGGGCACGCCCGGGCCGCTCCCCGCGGGGGCCGTCTACAACGCGAATTCGGCACTTCTCGCCGCGCAGATCCGCCGCTGGGGTGCGGACGTCGTGGACCTCGGGATTCTTCCCGACGATCCCGAAGTGCAGCGCGCCGCGCTCTCCGAAGCCGCCCGGCGGTGCGACTTCCTCGTCGCCACCGGGGGCGTGGGCGAAGGCGAACACGACTACACGAACCGCGTGCTCGCGGAAATGGGCGGCGGCGTAACGCACCACCACGTGAGCATGCGCCCCGGCAAGCCCTTCTCGTTCGGGCGGATTCCGGGCGAACACCCCGTCTGGTTCATGGCGCTCCCGGGAAATCCAGTCGCCGCCGCGGTCTCGGCCGCGCTCTTTCTGCGCCGGGCGCTCCTTCTCGCCGGCGGCGCGACCGCGCCGCTCAACCTCCCGAAGGCGCCCGCCGTCGCGGGCCGCCGGATCAAGGGGCGCACGGGCCGCACGGACCTCGTGCGCGGCAGGCTTGAGATGGAGGCGGGCCGCCTCGTCTTCACGCCGACCGCGTCTCAGAGTTCGGGGCAGCTCACGACCCTCACGGGCATGAACGCCATGGCGGTGCTCGGCCTCGATTCGGCCGGCGTTGAGGAAGGCGCTTCGGTCGAGTGCCTCCTCATATGACGGATCAGTCCGAGCCGTCGCGGCCCGAGGATCCCCGCTTCACCGGCCGCGGCGGGCACGATCCTGCGCCCTGAGGGATCTTCTCGCTCTGGAAGCGCTTCCAGCGCCCGCCGGCTGCCCGGGCGGCGACGGCGCGCGCGAGCTCCTCATCGCGCCCGGGGCGTCTCGATTCGCCCGCGGCGAGCGCGCGGTTGCGCGTTTCGGCGACCTGCGCGAGAAGCCGCTCCTGGGGATCGGCCGGGTCGGCCACCGGCACGGGAAACACCGCCGTGCCCGCAGGCCCCGGCGTGCGGACGATGATGGGGGGCGCGGGCTCCTGAACGACCGGACCGTGGCCGGCCGCCCAGTTGATCGCGCTCCTCAGGGAGGCGGCCTCGCGCGGATCGAGCTGCGCGGGGACGATCACCTCGCCCGAGAGGCTCGTCACGCCGCGGTATCCCACCCCCTGCATGATGATGCCGTGGTGGCGCCCGTAGACGCGGTCCTCGTGCTGGTGCCCGTGGAAGAGCCACCGGACGCCGAGGCCCTCGGCGAGCTCGTCGATCGCGGCGAAGCCCTTGCGGTGGCAGGCGGGGGCCTCGTGCGTGACGAGGATGTCGGCCTGCTGCCGAATCAGGTTCTGGTAGACCGAGGGGAAGATCGTCGTGCGGTGGCGCCGCGGCAGGCCGCCGCGCCACATGTTCCCCGCGCCCACGCGCCGGATGAAGGTGGCCGGGCAGTAGTAGTTCACCTCGTTCTCGGGCATCCAGACCTGGCCGCGGAAGACGCCGCCCAATCCCGCGATCCTCAGGCCCGCGACCATCGCGACGCGCCCGTGCAGGTTGTGCTGCGCGAGCGCGCTCCGCCAGAGGTTGTCGTAGATCTCGTCCGAGTCGGAGTCGTGGTTGCCGGGAATCCACCAGACGGGGGCGTAGCGCAGCGCCTCCTCAAGCACCTGCTCGAGGGGGGCGGGCGGCTGCATGTCGCCGAGGATCACGAGGGCGTCGGGCTTGTGGAGCCTCGCCGCCTCGTTGATCTGATCGAACACGCCGTGCGGGTCGCCGCAGAAGAAGATCCTCGGCAGGACCTTCGCGCGGTTGGACTTGCGGTGGCGGCGCGGACGCCGCCTCTTTATCTGAACTTCTTCCGTCGCCATCTGCCCTATGAGCCTGCAGCCGTGCGCTCCTGATAGAGCGCGGCGATGCGTTCGGCCTCACGGGCGACCTCCTCGCGCAGCGAGGCGGGTTCGAGAACCTCGACCTTGGAACCCCAGCGGAGGATTGCACCGACGATTTCCGTCGAGTTGGTGTACGGGACCGAAAGCAACAAGGAGCCGTCGTCGTAAGTTTCGGCGCGCTGCTTCGGGTGCCACGTTTCACGCAGGACGTAGTGCGCGACGGCTTCATCGAAGTGAAGCTTCGCGACATGCAGATCCCGGCCGTGGAACAGCCCGTAGCCCGCGTCGAGCTCTCCGCTCACCTCGTCGAGCGTCATGCGCTTGGAGGTGGTCGAAAGGACTTCGGCGCTCTGAATGTTTTCGATCAGGAAGGTCTTGAGCTTCTGCGTCTCGTGGCAGTAGGCGTCCACATACCAGCGGTTGCGGTAGTGCACGAGCCGCTGAGGCGAGAGCTCACGGAACGACGTCTCCTTCGTGCGCAGGGAGTAGTAGCACACGCGCACCCGCCGCTTGAGGCAGAGCGCCGCACCGACCGTCTCGAACGTGGGCGGTTCGCTGAACGGGATGCGGTTGTCCATCACGCGCACGCGGCGCATGAGCTCCCTCGGACCGATGCCGCTCACGGTGAAGAGATCGAGCACGCGCGAGCGGAGGGGCGCAAGCGCGTCGAGCAGCACCGAGGTGCGGTCGTTCTCAAGCTCGCCCAACAGGTCGTAGGCGGACGTGAGGACGTAGAGTTCGTCCGAGGAATACCACTGCTTCATCGTGAGCCGCGGCGGTTCGGCCATCCGCGGACGCACCTTGATCCCGCGCTTCGGACGAACCACGGGTTCCTTCGTGCGCTGGTAGTAGTAGGCGTTCTTGGAGCGGCTGTAGCGGATCGGCGCGTCGAGCTCTTCGCGCATGTAGCGCAGATCGCGCTTGATGGTGGGCGAACTCACTTTCAGCACGGCCGAAAGTTCGTCGAAGGACACGAGCTCTTTTTCAGTAAGCATCCTGTCGATGATCAGGCGGCGCATGCTGCTCTTCATAGGCGGTCTCTGTTTTGGTGGGGGTTGGAGAGAAAGAAGATGGATGGGACCTCCGGAGACTGCCGGCTTCGTAGTATGAGGCCGACGCTCACGGGCTCCCGCGTCGAAAACATGTGGAGCCGCCCTCGTCCATCCGGGCGCAGGCGGCTTCCGGTGCTACGGATTCTACCCGATGCGCGGCGGGCGCTTTTCCGGGAGCGCCGGATGATCCTCGACCGCCCCTCCGCGCTACTGCGCGTCGCGCATGACGTCCACGCCCTCGGGAACGCGGAGCACGAAGCGCTCCGGGTCGGGGGTGCCCGGCGTGAAGCGCGTGAAGCGGATCCGGGTCGCCTGTCCGAAGGCATCGACGAGCCCGAGCGCGTCGGGCAGTCCCGACGCGTCGAAGGCGACCTCGATGCGCTCAAAGCCGCCGGCGGCCTCCCTGGGGGTGAGCAACACCACGCCGGGCTCGGCCACCACGACCCAGTCCGCGGGGATGCGGCCCGCGCCGAAGAGCACCGCCGCGGGCGTGGCCGCCACCGCGTCGGTCATCTTCTTCTCGGTCACCTGCATGAGGTCCTCGTCGTAGATCCGGACCATTTCGCCGTCGCCCACGATGCGCTGTCGGTAGGGCTTGAGGTACTGCCAGTCGAACTTCGAGGGGCGCAGAAACGCGAATTCGCCCGAAGCGGCGCCCGTGCGGCGCCCCTCGCGGGTGATCGTCTCCTGCTCGAAGGCGCCCGAGGCGCACGCCACCCCCGAGAGGAACTTCTCGAGGAGAGTGCGCCCGTC
>NZ_DAVZJY010000182.1:0-4785 GCF_052272535.1 Sutterella sp.
CTCGCTAACCTCGCCCTGAAGGACGGGGCTTGCGCGAGGCCTATCTTTTGGTCAATCATTCGTCTTCTCCTTTGGAGGGGTTTTTCTGTTGGTGGTGGTCGGGGCGGCTCGGGGCCGCCCTTCTAAATGTTGCGCCCCGCAGGCCGGCTCCGTCCTCGAAGAACGGAGGGCTGCGGGGCGGATGCGGACGTCCGTCCGCGGGTTATTCGGCGCGCTCTTCGAGCACCGCGACCGCGGGGAGCTTCTTGCCTTCGAGGAACTCGAGGAAGGCGCCGCCGCCCGTCGAGATGTAGGAGATGCGGTCCTCGACGCCGAAGACGTTCACGGCCGAAACCGTGTCGCCGCCGCCCGCGATCGAGAAGGCGCCGTGGTCGGTCGCCTCGGCGATCGCATAGGCGAGCGCCTCGGTGCCCTTCGAGAAGGCCTTCATCTCAAAGACGCCCACGGGGCCGTTCCAGACGATGGTGCCGGCGCTCTTGAGTTCACGCGCGAGGTGCTCGGCCGTCTTCGGACCCACGTCGAGGATCATCTCGTCCTCGGCGACGTCGTCCACGCTGCAGACGCGGTAGGGCGCATCGGCCGCAAAGGCCTTGGCCGCAACGACGTCCACGGGCATCGGGAGCGACGCGCCCTTGCGGCGCAGGATCTCGAGGACCTTGCGGCATTCGGGCACGAGGTCGGGCTCGGCGAGGGACTTGCCGATCGGATGGCCTTCGGCGAGCAGGAACGTGTTGAGGATGCCGCCGCCCACGATCAGGCGGTCGACCTTCTCGGCGAGGTTCGAGAGGATCGTGAGCTTCGTCGAGACCTTCGAACCCGCGACGATTGCGGCGAGCGGACGCGACGGCGCGCCGAGGGCCTTCGAGAGGGCGTCGATCTCCTTCGCCATCAGGGGGCCGGCGCAGGCGACGGGCGCGAAGCGCGCGATGCCGACCGTCGTCGCCTCGGCGCGGTGGGCCGTGCCGAAGGCGTCGTTCACGTAGACGTCGCAGAGCGCGGCGTACTTCTTCGAGAGCGCCTCGTCGCACTTCTTCTCGCCCACGTTGCAGCGGCAGTTCTCAAGCAGCACCACGTCGCCGGGCTTGACGGCGACGCCCTCGGTCCAGTTCGCGACGAGCGGCACCTCGCGGCCGATGAGTTCGCCGATGCGGTCGGCGACCACCTGCAGCGAATCCTCGGGCGTGACGACGCCCTCCTTCGGGCGGCCGAGGTGGCTCGTCACCATCACCGCCGCGCCGGCGGCGAGGGCCAGACGGATCGCCGGCAGGCTCGCGACGATGCGTGCGTCGTTCGTGATGCGGCCTTCGGAGTCGCGCGGCACGTTGAGGTCGCTGCGGATGAAGACGCGCTTGCCCTGAAGAAGACCCTGGTCGGCGAGGGACTGAAGCGTTTTGACGTGCATTTCTGAAATGCTCCTTTGAGATGTTTCGCAGGCGGGGCCGCGCTCCGTTCCGGGCGCGCGTTCCCCACCAATGAAGAGAGCCGCACTTCCGCCCGCCCTGAGGAAATCCCTCCCCAGCGGGTTGAAATGCGGCTCCGGCGTTCTAGCGCATCGCGGTGCGGGAATCGGGCGGCTGAATTACTTCGCGGCCATCATCGCGCAGGCGGTGTCGAGCATGCGGTTCGAGAACCCCCACTCGTTGTCGTACCAGGCCATGACCTTGACGAGTCGGCCCGAAACCTTCGTGAGCGTCGCGTCGTAGATCGAGCTGTGCGGATCGTGGTTGAAGTCACACGAGACGAGGGGCAGGTCGTTGTAGCCGAGGATGCCCTTCAACTCGCCCTCGCTCGCCTCGCGCAGGATCGAGTTGATCTCCTCGATCGAGGTGTCGCGCTTCGCGAGGAAGGTGAGGTCCACGAAGCTCACGTTGATCGTCGGGACGCGCACGGCGAAGCCGTCAAGGAGCCCGTTGAGTTCGGGGAGCACGAGGCCCACAGCCTTCGCGGCGCCCGTCTTCGTCGGGATCATCGAGTGCGTGGCGGCGCGCGCACGGCGCAGGTCCTTGTGGTAGACGTCGGTGAGGACCTGGTCGTTCGTGTAGGAGTGGATCGTCGTCATGAGGCCGCGCTCCAGGCCGATCTTCTCCTGCAGGGGCTTGACGAGCGGCGCGAGGCAGTTCGTCGTGCACGAGGCGTTCGAAACGACGACGTCCGTGGCCTTGAGCGTGTTCTGGTTCACGCCGTAGACGATCGTCGCGTCGGCGGTCTTGCCCGGAGCGGAGAGGAGGACCTTCTTCGCGCCCTGGTCGAGGTGCGGCTGCGAGAGCTCCTTGGAGTTGAAGGCGCCCGTGCACTCCATCACGACGTCGATGCCGAGGTCCTGCCAGGGAAGCTCGCGCGGATTGCGCGTGCCGAAGACGTGGATGCGGTCGCCGTCAACGATCATGTCCTTGCCGTCGACCTCGACCGTGGAGCCGAAGCGCCCGTGAACGGTGTCGTAGCGCAGGAGGTGCGCGTTCACCGTCACGTCGCCCGGGGAGTTGACGGCGACGATTTCGATGTCGTGCTTCTTGCCGTACTCGTAGTGGGCGCGGAGAACGTTGCGGCCGATGCGGCCGAAGCCATTGATGGCGACGCGGATAGTCATTGCAGTGCTTCCTTCTTGTTTGCGGTAATGAGGTTCTCGAACGGGGTGGGCCTTACTTCAGCAGGGCCTCGACCTTGGCGACGACGTTCTCGACGGTGAAGCCGAACTTCTTCCAGAGGTCCTTCGCCGGGGCGCTCTCGCCGAACGTGTCGACGCCGAGGACGTCGCCGCGGCCGGTGAAGTACTTCCACCAGAGGTCGGTGCGCGACGCCTCGATCGCGAGGACCGGCGTGCCCGGGGTGAGGACCGACTCGCGGTACTCCTTCGTCTGGCGGTCGAAGCGGTTCGTGCAGGGCATCGAAACGACGCGGACCTGGACGTTCTGGGCGGCGAGGAGGTTGCGCGCCTCCATGGCGAGCCCCACTTCGGAGCCCGTGGCGAGGATGATCGCCTGCGCTTCGCCCGCGCCCAACGGGGCTTCGGCGACGACGTAGCCGCCCTTCGTGATCGCGTCCACGTCCACTTCATCGCGGTCGATGAAGGGCACGTTCTGGCGCGAGAAGATGAGGCAGGAGGCGCCCTTCGCGCGCTCGATCGACGCAGCCCAGGCGACGACCGTCTCGACGGTGTCGCACGGACGCCAGACGTCCATGTTCGGAATGAGGCGCAGCGACGGGACGTGCTCGACCGACTGGTGGGTCGGGCCGTCCTCGCCCAGACCGATCGAGTCGTGCGTGAAGACGTTGATCGCGCGCAGGTTCATGAGCGCGGACATCCTGAGCGCGTTCCTCGAGTAGTCCGAGAACGTGAGGAAGGTCGCGCCGTAGGGGATGAAGCCGCCGAAGAGCGCGATGCCGTTGAGGATCGCCGACATGCCGAATTCGCGCACGCCGTAGCTGATGTGGCGGGCGTGGAAGTCGCCCGTGTTGAGGCTCTTCACGTCCTTCCAGTTCGTGAGGTTGGAGCCCGTGAGGTCCGCCGAGCCGCCGAGGAGCTCAGGCAGAGCGGGTGCGAGGGCGTTCAGGGCCTTCTGGCTCGCCTTGCGGGTCGCAACCGTCTCCTGAGCTTCGGCGGCGGCGCACACGGCATCCATCACCACTTCGTCCCAATTGGCGGGGAGCTCCCCGGAGAGGCGGCGCATGAGCTCGGCGGCGAGCTCCGGATAGGCCTTCTCATAGGCGGCGAACTTTTCGTTCCACTCCGCTTCAATGCGGGCGCCCTCTTCGCGGTGATCCCACGCGGCGTAGACCTCGGCGGGGATTTCGAAGGGGCCGTACTGCCAGCCGAGCGCAGCCTTGGTGGCGGCGATCTCTTCGTCGCCCAACGCCTCGCCGTGCACCTTCGCGGTGCCCTGGCGGTGGGGCGAGCCCTTGCCGATCGTGGTCTTCGCGATGATGAGGACGGGCTTGTCTTCAGACGTCTTCGCCTCGGCGATCGCGCGGTCCATCGCATCGATGTCGTGGCCGTCGACCGGACCGATCACCTTCCAGCCGTAGGCTTCGAAGCGCCCGCGCGTGTCGTCCTGGAACCAGCCGCGGACGTCGCCGTCGATCGAAATGCCGTTGTCGTCGTAGATGGCGATGAGCTTGTTGAGGTGCCAGACGCCCGCGAGCGAGCAGACCTCATGGCTGATGCCCTCCATCAGGCACCCGTCGCCGAGGAACACGTACGTGCGGTTGTCCACGACGTCGTAGCCCTCGCGGTTGAACTCCGCGGCGAGAAGCTTCTCGGCAAGCGCCATGCCGACGCCGTTGGCGATGCCCTGGCCGAGCGGACCGGTCGTGGTCTCCACGCCCGGCGTGACGTCCACTTCGGGATGCCCCGGGGTCTTGCTGCCCAACTGACGGAAGGCCTTCAGGTCGTCCATCGAGAGGTCGTAGCCCGTGAGGTGCAAAAGCGCGTACTGCAGCATCGAGCCGTGGCCGTTCGAAAGAATGAAGCGGTCGCGGCCGAGCCACTTGGGATCGGCCGGGTTGAAGCGCAGATGGCGCGACCAAAGCGCGGTGGCGATGTCGGCCATGCCCATCGGCATGCCGGGATGACCGGACTTGGCTTTCTGGACAGCATCCATCGCGAGCGCGCGGATCGCGTTCGCCATCGTCTGGGGGGAGACCTGGGACATGGGTAGTCGTTCTCGGAAGGAGAGAGAAATTGAACGGGGAGGACCGCCGGGAGGCGCTCCCCTGCTGAATCCAAGATTTTATCAGTGATCACTCTCCGGCCTGAAGGCCGGAGCTTCTTGATTCGCTGAGCCTCGC
>NZ_DAVZJY010000183.1:0-4768 GCF_052272535.1 Sutterella sp.
GGCGCGTCCTTCAGGGGAAGCGCGGCGGGGTCCACCACGACGCGCTCGGGCGTCCATTCGGCCGCGGCTCCACCCGCCGCCTCGATCGCCTCGCCCACGGCGCGCAGCACCGCGGCCGTCGTGCGGGTGGCGCCTGAAACGGTGTCCACCGTGAGGGTCTGGCCTTCGAGCACCTCCTTGATCACCTTCGCGACGGGCTCGTCCACGATGTAGGGCGTCTCATTGCCTTCGAGAATCCTCACCGACTCGATGCGGTCGGCCGAGAGCTTCACCTCGACCTTGATGAAGCCCGCGTGGCCGCTCACGGTCTCGATGTAGACGCCGGGCTTGAGCGGCGCGGCGGCGGACGCCGTGAGCGGGACGCAGGCGGCCGCGGCGGCTAGGAGCGCGGCGGCGCCGAAGGAGCTGCGCAGGGTGAGGGGCTTCGTCAATTTGGGGTCTCCGGTGGTTCTCTTTCTGTGGGCCTCACGGGCCCATTTCGGCGAAAAGACTGGCAGAGTCCTCTTAATGAGGCCTGAAAGGCGGGGGCGAGCCGGGCCCGCGCACCCATAGGAATATCCCGCCTAATGCAAAGTACTTAGAGGCGCTATGATCTCCGTGCGCCGCGCCGTACCGGCCGCCTCCAGAGCGCCGGGCGCACGGTTGAATTCACGACTGCAGTCGCGGCGGGCTCCTCGGGAGCCCGCCGGCCGCCCGCACCCTCAAAACGTCCCTTCGAGGAGAACTCACGATGGCTGATCATGTGCCTGAACTTGAACCGAAGATGCTCGAGCGCGTCGAGACGCTCGCCCTGAAGCCCCGGGTCGCCGAGGCGCTTCAGGTGTGCGTCGAGGAAGTGGAGCGCGCGATGGCCGAGCAGGTCCGCATCTCCGAGATCGAGTCGCCCACCTTCGCCGAGAAGGTCCGTGGCGAGGCGGTGCTCGCGCTTCTGCGCGAGTACGGCCTCACCGACGTCGTGATGGATCCCTCCGGCAACGTGGTCGGCCGCCGCCCCGGCACGGGCGCGGGCCCGGTGCTTGCGATCTGCGCGCACCTCGACACGGTCTTCCCGGCCGGCACGAACCTCAAGGTGACGAAGGAGGGCCCGATCTACCGCGGTCCGGGCATCGGCGACAACGCCTCGGGTCTGCGCTCGATGCTCCAGGTCCTGCGCGCCCTGAACCGCGCCGGCATCGAAACGGTCGGCGACATCCTCTTCGTCGGCACCGTCGGTGAAGAAGGCAACGGCGACATCAAGGGTTCCAAGGCACTCTTTGACGGTTCGCGCGAAATCGACGGCTGCCTCGCGCTCGACATGGCCGACGTCTACACGGTGCAGCACGGCGCTACGGGCGCGCACCGCTGGCGCATCGCGATCGAGGGTCAGGGCGGCCACTCCTACCTCGACTACGCCAAGGTCCCGTCCGCGATCCACGCGATGTGCCGCGCCGGCAACATCATCGCCGACTTCGATCCGCCCGCGGACCCGAAGACCACCTTCACGATCGGCACGATCAAGGGCGGCACGACCGTCAACTCCATCGCCGCGCGCTGCGAGGTGGACGTGGACATGCGTTCGGTGAACCTCCAGGAGCTCGAGGACCTTGAGCGCCGCGTGCTCGCCGCCTTCGAAAAGGGCGTCGAACTCGAAAACGCCCGTTGGCCCCTCGCCGACGCCGATCATCAGTTGAAGCTCGTCAAGACGCAGATCGGCAACCGGCCCGCGGGCATGCAGCCCGACGACTCGCCCGCCATCCAGGCCGCGCTCTGCGCGATGAAGCACATGGGCCTCGAAGTGCGCCAGTGCCGTCCGTCCTCCACGGACGTCAACAAGCCCCTCTCGATCGGCATCCCGTCGGTGTGCATCGGCACGGGCGGCGAAACCCACAACGAACATTCGCTCAAGGAGTACTTCGACTCGACCGACATGCAGAAGGGCCCGCAGCTGGCGATCCTCACGACGCTCGCCCTCGTCGGCATAAAGAACGAGGTGGAGCCGGGCCTCACGAAGCACAAGGCCTGAGGCGGAGATTGATCCGCCGCTGATTCGACGCTCCGCCGCCCCGTCCGCCGCCCGATTCCGGGCGCGGGGAGCGGCGGACGGGACCCGGGCCGGAAGCGGGCTCTTCAGAAGAGAAGGGCGCGCTTCCGGCCCGCGGCGTCTCCAGGGGGCCGGAGGTCGGCAGGGCCGGGCGGCATTGCTAGAATCATCCCTGCGTCCGCCCGTCCGGGGAGGACGCGCCGTCCGTCCTCCGGAGCCAACCTCCGGCGCCCGGCCTCCACGCCGCTCCTGAAAAGAGGAACCCATCATGCGCCCGCTGCGCGCCACGCTCGCCCTTTTCGCCGTCACCGCCGCCCTTGCCGCTGCGTCGGCCCCCGCGCTTTCCGCCGACCTCAAGATCGGCGTCGTCAACATGGAGCGCATCCTGCGCGAGTCGAAGATCGCGGTCGAGGCGAGCAACCGCCTCAACGCCGAAGGCCAGCGCCGTCAGGAGGAGATCGAGGGGATCAGCCGCCGCTTCAAGGCCCGGCTCGAGCGCTTCGAGAAGGACGCCGCCGCGATGAGCGAGACCGAACGCGTCGAGGAGCGGCGGTCCCTTGCCGAAATGGAGCGCGACGTGACCCGCCGCAGCCGCGAGGCGAGGGAGGAGTTCAACCAGCGCCGCAATGAAGAGGTGCTGCTGCTGCAGAACCGCGCCGGGCGCGTCGTGCAGGACCTCGCCAAGAAGGAGCAGTTCGACCTCGTGCTCTACGAGTACTTCTTCGCGAGCAGCCGCGTGGACCTCACGAGCCGCGTGATCGAGGAGCTCGACCGCGGCCTTGCGGACGCGACGGCCTCGAAGAAGAAGTGAGCCCGCCTGCGCCTGCGTCCGACCGCTCCCTCACCGCCGCCGTCCATTCAATCGCGGGCGGCGCGAAAAAACACATTGAATACTGAAGGAAAAACGAAGAATGACTCAGCCGACCGCGCTCTCCAAGCTCGTTGAAGCCGTGAACGTCAGCGCCAAGGGGCGCCTCACGATGCGCATTTCGGGCGGCGACCCGACCGTGTCGCGCTTCATGCCGCCCGAGGCGGCGGGCGAAGGCGACCTGAGCTTCCTCACGGACCCGAAGTACGCCGAGGCGATGGTGAAGAGCCGAGCGGGCGCGCTGGTGCTCCGCGAAAAGGACGCCGCCGCGATCTTCGGCGACAAGCTGCCCGAGCGCACGATTCTCTTCTGCGACGATCCGTACGCGTTCTTCGCCTTCGCCTCGCAGATCTTCTACCCCGTGAAGCGCACGCCGGGCATTCACCCGCGCGCCTACGTCGAAGAGGGCGCCGAGGTGGACCCGAGCGCCTGCGTGGACGTCTTCGCCGTGGTGCGCAGGGGCGCCAAGATCGGTCCGCGCGCCCTCATCTCCTCGGGCGTCGTCGTGGGCGAAAACTGCACGGTCGGCGCCGACACGGTGATCTACCCCAACGCCGTCCTCTATGAAGGCACGGTCGTGGGCGCGGGCGGCTGCATCCAGTCGGGCGCGGTTCTGGGCGGCGACGGCTTCGGCTTCGCGCCCTTCCGCGGCGAATGGGTGAAGATCCCCCAGCGCGGCCGCACGATTCTCGGCGACGACGTCGAGATCGGCGCCAACACGACGGTGGACCGCGGCGCGCTCGAAGACACGGTAATCGGCGAGGGCACCAAGCTCGACAACCAAATTCAGATCGGCCACAACGACCGCATCGGCCGCCACTGCGTGATGGCCTCGTGCGTCGGCATCGCCGGTTCGACGAAGGTCGGCGACCACGTGATGATCGGGGGCGCGGCGATGATCAACGGCCACATCGAGATCCCCTCGGGCTCGGGCGTGGGTCCGGCGACCGCCGTCACGGGCTGGGGCAAGGAGCCCACGCAGCTCATGGGCTTCTTCCCGGCGCTCTCGAAGCGCGAGTTCACGATGGCCGCGGGCATCACCGCGCGTCTGCCGGAAATGCGCAGGGAGCTCAAGCGCCTCGAGAAGGAGGTCGCAGAACTCCGGGCGCTAATCCGTTCGGGAGAAGCCGAAGCGCAGTAAAAAGCGCGACAATCCACCCGCGCCCGGACTCCCCCGCAGGGAGGCGGGCGCACCACGGGCTCGCCCGCCCCCTTGAACCCCTAGAAGCGAGAAATTCAGAGAAATGCCGAAGAGCCTCAACATCCTCGACATCATGGAGCAGCTGCCGCACCGGTACCCGTTCCTCCTGATCGACCGCGTCGTTGAGCTCTCCGACGAGCTCGACCGCGTGGTGGCGATCAAGAACGTCACCATGAACGAGCCGCAGTTCACCGGCCACTTCCCGCAGGCTCCGGTCATGCCGGGCGTGCTCATCATCGAGGCGATGGCGCAGGCCTGCGCCATCATTGCGCTCGCGCGCCTGCCCGCGGAAGTGGACCGCAAGAAGTGCCTCTTCTACTTCGCCGGCATCGACAACGCCCGCTTCAAGCGGGTCGTGCAGCCCGGCGACCAGCTCGTGATCGAGGGGAAGTTCATCAAGGCCAAGCTCGGCATGGGAATCTTCGAAGCCGTCGCCCGCGTGGACGGCAAGGTGGTCGCCTCGGCCGACATGATGTGCGCCTACCGTCCCGCGCCCGAAGGCGCGAAGGCGCAGTAGGCGGCGTCCCCTTCGGCGCGCCCCGGGACCTCTTTGCACGGGGGTCCCTCCAGGAAGGCGGCGGATCCGGCGGCTCCACTTCTTTGAAGTGGCCCCTCCGGAGCGCCGCCTTTTTCCGTCCGCTTTTTCCGCCGGCTTCCCCCGTCCGCTTTCCCCCCGGGG
>NZ_DAVZJY010000184.1:0-4758 GCF_052272535.1 Sutterella sp.
CCGCCATGAATGACGGGGCTTTACGGCTCGGTTTGGTAAACAACTCTCGACTAAAAGGGTGTGCCGCAATTCCTCACCTGACTGGAGTCAGATGTTTCCTTGCGGCGTTTCTATGAAGAGGTGAAGGCTCACCCGAAGATCTTCATCCAGAGCCAGCCCGGCACGCCCCAGATGACGCCGAAGATGATCAGCATGGCGAGGACCTGCACGAAGTGGCTCTTGGAGACGGCGAGCACCATCGGGCCGACGGTGTCCCAGACCTTGAAGAGGAGGAGGAAGGAGACGCCGGCCCAGACGAGGGCGAAGATGATCGTGAAGAAGGTGAACATGTTGTGCTGCCTGACGGGAGTTCTGTGGAATTGGGGTCGAGCGCGGACGAATCCGTGGGAAAGCGTCCGCTCTTGATTTTCATCCTAATCCGCGGCCATTAACCGCGCCTTAGAGGATTGGGCCGAGAGGAGGGAGGACCCGGGAGGAGCGCTTCATGGGATCAGGGGGGCGTCCTCGTCGCCGGCGGCCCGGCTCTGCGACAATGCTCTCCTTCGAGCAACTCTTTCCAGGGCGCCTCTCATGCCGCAGTACGACGTCATTCTCCCCGAAGGCCATGTGATCCTGCGCGACCGCGCGACCGGCCGCACGCTGAGGTTCTCGGCCGAATCGGGACCGCTCAAGCTCGGCACCGTCGAGCTCGGCTTCACCTTTGCACCCGAGACCATTGCGAGCTTCGAGGCCGCGGCGGAGCCTGAGGGGCCGCAGACGGATGCGTCTGCCGATGCGCCCGCTCCCGTTCCTCCCGCCGCCGTACCGGGCGGGGCTTCGGAAATGAGCGAGGCACAGGCCGCCTTTGAGCGCATGAGAAGGCTCCCGCCCGGATTCGGACTTGAGACGGAGCTCCCCTTCCTCTCGCCCGCGTCGCCCATGCATCCGGCGCCGGTGGAGGCTGCCGCCGCGCAGAGGCTTCCGCCCCTGAGGACGCTCGAGGCGCCGCTCGAGTCGCTCACGGAGGGCGAATTTGAGGCGAGTTTCGCGAGCCTCATCCGCGCGCGCGACGAGGCCGCCCGCGAGGCGGAGTTCCTCGCCGAGATCGAGGCTGATCCGGAGGACGTGAAGGAGCTCGAGGAGCGCAAGCGCGCCTTGGACGAGCGGATCACGCGGGTCGCGCACCGGTTCGACGAATGGCGGCGGCTGCAGAAGAAGGTGGACGAGGAGAGCTTGGTTCACGACGCCTGATGCGTGCTGAAGGGCCGAAGGGCTTCAAGGAGCCTCAGGCGCGGCGGACGTCGGACGACAAAGAAGCGTCGCCCGGGACCGGCGGGTCCTGCGGGCGGCGTGTTTGTTTCCTGATGGCGGGATTTAGATGATCGCCGTGAGGATCATCATCCAGATCGGAAGCACCACGGCCGAGAGCAGCGTCGTCGAGGCGACGGCCGTCGTCGCGAACTCCACGTCGGCGTGGTGGTAGCGCGCGAGCACCGCGATCTGCGTGATGCAGGGCAGCGCCGCCTGGATCACGTACACCTTGGCGAAGAGCTCCGGCACGGGGAGCACCATCGTGAGCGCAAGGCACACGAGCGGGCTCACGAGGAAGCGCCCGAAGAGCGCGAGCCAGAGGTCCCGCGTGAAGCGGATGTTGCGGATCCCGATCGAGTGGATCATGAGCCCGATGAAGATGAGGGCGAGCGGCGTCGTGATGCCGCCCATGTACTTCGCCGCGGACATGATGGGCGCGGGGAGCTTCATGTTGAGGAGAAGCAGCACGATCGCGAGCAGGAAGCCGACGAGGGGCGGCGAGAAGACGCGCTTCAGGGTCGTGAGGGAGAGGACCTTCGGGGCCTGACGGTGTTCGGCCGCCACCCCGTCCATCGCCTCAAGGTAGTTGCCCATCGTCCAGAAGAAGGTCGTGTTGGCGAAGAAGTAGAGCAGCGTCGGAATCACCGCCTCCTCGCCGAAGAGCGCGATCGAAACCGGCAGCCCGATGAACATGTTGTTCGACGCGGTGTAGGCCGAGGAGAAGATTCCCGAGTGCGTGCGCTCGACATGCCCGAGGCGCACCATCAGGCGGCTCGTGAAGAAGACGGTCCACATCGAGATGAAGGGGATGATCATCGGCCCGGCGAGCGCGATGAGCTCGTCGTGGGTGAGCTTCTCCGAGACGCTCGCAAAGAGGTAGCAGGGCAGCGAGAGGAAGGTCACCAACCGGGCGAGGAGCTGCGAGGCCGTCTGGTCGTACCAGCCCTTGCTCGCGGTCCAGTAGCCTGCGCCCGCAAGGAGGCCCATGATGATCACGCAGTTGATGGAATTGAGGAAGGCTTCAAGCATCGGCGTTTTCCAACGGGTTCAGCGCATGCGCGGCCGTCTGGAATGAAGCCTGCGAAGGAGGCGGCGGTCGGGCGGAACCAAATTCTTTGATTCTAATCCCGCCTTCCGACACCTAGGGTTTCTTCGGATGCCTTTGGGCGTGCTCAGCCTTCGCCACCGCCGAGGTCGAGCGTCTCGCCGCGGGCCTTTTCGAGCTTCATGCGCAGGCTCAACCACACCGAGACGATTACGAGAAGCACGCTCGAGACGAGGAGGATCACCGAGAGGCAGAGCCGCGCGTCGGCCAAGGCCGTGAGCGGGGCGACCAAGCCTCCGCCCACGAAGCAAACGGCGCCCAACACCGCCGCGGCAAACCCCGCGCGCTGACGGTGGAGGGTGAGGGACGCCGTCATCGCCGCCGGGAGCGTGAGGCCGAGCGAGGAGAGGAGGATCACGTAGCAGGGGACAACCCACCAGAGAGAGAGGCCGGCCGCGAAGGCGCCCGCGAGGAGCCCCGAGCCGATCAGCATGCCGGCCGCGCCGACCCCCACGGCGCGCAGCGGGTCGCCGAGGCGGTTCGAAAAGGCCGCGCCCGCCGCCACCGAGAGCGCAAGCCCGCCGAAGGCGACGCCGTAGAGCTCCGAGGAGAGCTCGAAGTGGCTCTTGAAGATGAAGGGCGACGAGGAGATGTGCCCGAAGAGCACGGCCGCGGCGAGGAACTGCTGCACGACGAGCGCGGCGAAGACCGGGTCGCGCAAGAGGATCGCGGCGCTCTGCCGCACGGTCTCGCGCTCGGGCGCCGCGCGCTGCGTCTTCTTCTCCCGCGGGAGGGTTTCGACGAGCGTGAAGACCGTGAGGAGCAGGAGCACCGCGCCGATCGCGAAGAGAAGCCAGAAGATGCCGCGCCACCCGACCGTTTCGGCGACGAGGGCGCCGAGGAGCGGTGCCGTCACCGGCGCCACGCCCTGGATCGAGCCCATCACGCCCATGAAGGAACCGAGCTCACGTCCGGTGTAGCGGTCCGCGGCGATCGAGCGCGACATCACGATCGCCCCCGAAGCGCCGAGACCCTCGAGAAAGCGCATGCCGAGAAAGAGCTCGATCGTGGGGGCGAGCGCCGCGCCGGCCGTCGAGAGGGCGAAGAGGAGAAGGCACCAGGCGAGGGGCTTCCTGCGGCCGGCCTGGTCCGACCAGGGGCCAACGACGAGCTGCCCGACCGCGAGCCCCCACATCGTCGTGGAGAGCCCGAGCTGCACGAGCGAGGGCGACGTGCGGAAGTCCGCCGTCTGCTCGGGGAGTGTCGGGAGGTAGAAGTCCGTCACGAAGGGCCCGAAGGCCGCAAGGGCGGCGAGGAAGATGAGGAGGAAGGTTCTGCTGTTTGCCCGTTCGGTCATGGTGATGGATGAATGGGAGTTCATTTCCGAAGAGGAGGCGATTTTAAATTGAACAAATGTTCACGCCACCTGCCCGGGGAGAGTTTTGCCGAATTGAACAATCCGCGCCGCGGGGAAATTGCCCTTGGAGTGAGCGTGCGCTAAAGTAGCGCTCCCTCAGAACATCAACGACCTCGAAGACATGCTCACCTCCCAGCCCGACGTCAGCACGCCCACGCTCGCCGAAGCCGCCCTCGCGACGGAGCCGGCCGACAAGCCCCTGATCCGCGTTCCGCGCCCGGCGCGTGCGCGCAAGAACCGGCGCGTCGACATCCTGCAGACGCTGGCGAAGCTCCTCGAGGATCCTCAGTGCGACCGCATCACCACCGCGCTCATCGCGAAGAAGCTCGACCTCTCCGAGGCGGCGCTCTACCGCAGCTTTCCCTCGAAGGCGGCGATGTACGATGCATTGATCGAGTTCGTCGAGAAGAGCCTGATGGATCTGTGCACCCGCATCCGCGCGGACCAGAACCTCAAGTGCGTCGCGCGCATCCAGGTGATGACGACCGTGATGCTCGACTTCGCCGACGCGAACCGCGGCCTCACGCGCGTCATGACCGGTCAGGTCCTGTTGAAGGAGGATCCGCGCCTCACCGAGCGCATGAACCACCTCGTTGACAAGCTCGAGATGAGCCTGCGGCAGACCTTCCGCGACGCCGTGCTCGCGCGCGAGCTGCCGGCGGACTTCGACGCCTCGGCGCGCGCGAACCTCCTGATGAATTGGATCCTCGGGCGGTGGCTGCGCTTCGTGATGACGGGCTTTCTCGTGCGCCCCAACGGCGTGAGCCCCGTGGCGCTCGCCCCCTTCGTCTCCTGAGGACGATTCGAACCTTCACCCATCCATTGAAGGAGGTCCCGGACCATGCCGATCACTCTTTGGCTCGCCTTTCTCGGCGCAAGTCTCCTGCTCGCGATCGCTCCGGGACCGGACAACCTCTTCGTGCTCACGCAGTCGGCCGTGCACGGCGCGCGCGCCGGCATCACGGTCGTCCTCGGACTCTGCACCGGGCTCGTGCTGCAGACCATC
>NZ_DAVZJY010000185.1:0-4730 GCF_052272535.1 Sutterella sp.
GAATTCGGCGGCTTCTCGGAACTTCCTTCTCACCCCGCCCGAGGGAACAGGGGGGAGACAATCCTCAGACGGCGGCGCGCAGACTCTTGCCAGGGATACGCCCGCCGTTCCGGAGATTAGAAGGAGTGGGCGAGACCAACGGCGGCCTGGAAGTAGGACGGATTCTGACCGGTCGTGACGTTGTCGATGTCGTCGCGGCCATAGCCGGCGTCGGCATAGACCGTGGTGCGCTTGCTCAGCTTGTACGAGTAGCCGGCGCCGACGACCCAACGGGTCATGTCCTTCTGAGCGGCCTTGGCCTGGTCTTCAGCATCGAGGTAGCCCACCGTGAAGACGGCCGTGCCGCCCGCGACCGGAGCGGAGGCACCGGCCATCACGCCCCAACCGTCGAACACGGAGCCCTTGGCGGCGTACGTCATGCCAGCCATCGAGTCCACCGAGCCGTCCTTGAAGTAGGCGGCGGAGAGGTAGGGCTTCACGACGCCGAAGTCGTAGGAGCCGCCCACCGTGACGCGGACCGTGTCGTCAACGTCACCACGGGAAACGTCACCAACAGTGTTCCAGGAGGGCTTATTGACGACGTCAACAATGGCGATCAGGTCGAGCGGGCCGTTGTCATACGTCGCGCCGATGCCGTAATAGCGCTCGTTGGAGGACTCGTTCTCAACCCAACCATTCACTTCGTCAGTGCTCTTGCCGGTGTTCTTGCCCATGGAGTACTGGGCGTACACCTTGGCGCCGGCGAAGGTGGGCGTCGCGTAGGTGATCATGTTGTCGTAACGGGAGCTGAAGCCCGCGCCCCAGATCATGCCCTGATCGCCGACGCTGCCCCAACCGGTGGTCATCGCCGAGAAGTTGCCGATGCCGAACGTGCCGGCCGTGCCGTTCAGGATGCCCATGCGGCCGAAGGCGAGTTCACCGAAGCCGCCCTTGAGGTGCAGGGACGCCTGACGATCGAAGAGCGTGCCGGAGGTCTTGAACTGACCGTCGTCGGAGTTGTAGCCGTTTTCGAGCACGAAGGCGACCTTCATGCCGTTGCCGATCTCTTCTTCACCCTTGAGGCCGAAGCGATTGCCGGTGAAGTTGCCGGTAGCCATTTCAAACTTGTCGACGGCGTCGGCGGAGGTGTCGATGTCGGTGTTGGTGTAGCGCAGGCCGGTATCGATGCGGCCGTAGAGCGTCACGTCGGCGGCGAAAGCGGAGCCGGCGGTAAAGGCGGCCACGACGGCCACGGCGGCGAGTGTCTTCTTGAACATGGAAAGTCTCCTGAAAAACTGGTGTTTGATCGACGGGCTTCTTCGGCCCATCAAATCAAGGCGCATTTTTGAATGTCGGAGCTTCAAAGGTCAGGGGGGGGGTAACCCTTATAGCAGTAAATATCCAGAAGAAACAGCGTGTTGAGTGAATTGCCTAGTGTATCTTCGGCGCAACAAGGGAAATTCGGAAAAATGTAGGGGATACGCAGAGACAAATCGTGCAACTGCGAATGAGAATTGAATGCTGAGGAATGTGAGAAAAAAGAGGAGAAATTCTGTTTTCAACGCAGCGCAGAGGATTAATTATTTCGACTATGCATTACATTGAAGTTTTCTGCGGATGCTCGGCCGGAACGGCCTTTCTCCGACGCAGGACGGGGTCGTCACGGCCGGTGAGCCTAAGTGTGTGAGCGCCGCTCAATCGCTCCATGCATCGGCGGCGGAGCCAGCGGCTTCCGGCTGCGGCGTCGGGAGCGCGATGTTCACTCTTTGCAATCCGCATTCATGTGTGCGGCGTCCGTCAAAGCGCCCGTACGGTGTTCCAGATGCGAAGCGGGCGCCCCGCCGAGGTAGAAAACCGGAGGGATGCCCGCAGAATCGGTCAAAAGCGTTGCGGAGGCGCCTCAGTTGAGGGCGCCCGGAGGTCAGTGCTTCGAGAGCGTGAAGATCGACTTGATCTCCTCGTCGGTGAGGTCGCCGATCCAGGATTCGCCGACGCCGACGGCGAGGTCCGCGAGCTCACGCTTTTTCTTCAGCATCTCGTTCACCTTCTCTTCGAACGTGCCCGCGGTGATGAAGCGGTAGACCACGACGTCGCGCCGCTGCCCGATGCGCCACGCGCGGTCGGAGGCTTGGTCTTCCACCGCCGGATTCCACCAGAGGTCGTAGTGAATCACGGCCGAGGCCGCGGTGAGGTTGAGGCCCGTGCCGCCCGCCTTGAGCGAGAGCACGAACACCTCCGCCTCGGGGTCGTTCTGGAAGGCGTCCACCATCTCCATGCGCTTCGCAGCCGGAACGCCGCCGTGGAGGAACTCGGGGCGGCGCCCGGAGGCGGCCTCGATCCACTTGACGAGTCGTTCGCCCATCTCGCGGAACTGCGTGAAGATGAGGGCCTTGCGGCCGGCCTGCCGGCAGCGGTGGAGGAGCTCCATCAAGGCTTCGGCCTTGCCCGAGTCGGGCTTCTCCGATTCCTCCTTGAGGAACTGCGACGGGGAGTTCGAGATCTGCTTGAGGTGCAGGATCATGCGCAGGATCTGCCCGCGGCGGCTCATCCGGAGCTGCGAGGCGTTCGCAGTGCGTCCCGCCTCGTCGTAGGCCGCGGCGTCGGCGTCGAGGGTCTCGAGCGTCTCGAGGTTCTCCTTGAGGCAGGCCTCGTAGAGCGCGACCTGCTTGGGCGTCAGGGTCGTGAAGTAGTCCACGACGTTCTTTTCGGGCAGTTCGTCGAGAATGCCGGGGTCGGTCTTCACGCGGCGGAGCAGGAAGGGCGCCGTGATCCGCCGGAAGCGGTCGATCGCGCCGCGGTCGCGGTGCTCCTCGATCGGGTCCACGAATTCACGGCGGAACTGCGCGGGGGTGCCGAGGAGCCCCGGCTCGATGATCGAGAAGATCGACCAGTATTCGGAGAGCCGGTTCTCCACCGGCGTGCCGGTGAGCGCCACCACGGCCTCCGCGGGGAAGTCCTGCGCGGCGCGCGCCTGTCCGGTCTTGGAGTTCTTCACGGCCTGCGCCTCGTCGAGCACGAGAAGCTTGAAGGGCATGGCCGAGAGCTTCGCGAGTTCGCGCTTGAGGAGCCCGTAGGAGGTGATCAGGATGTCGGGGCGCTCGCCCCCGTCGCCGAGGTCGCGCTCCTTGCCGTGGAAGATCTTGGTCGTGAGGGACGGGGCGAAGCGCTCGATCTCGCGCTCCCAGTTGACGAGCAACGACGCCGGGGCGGCGATCAGGACCTTCCCCTCGTTGAGGACGGCGCGGTTCTTGAGCTCCAGGATCGCGGCGATCACCTGAACGGTCTTGCCCAAACCCATGTCGTCGGCGAGGAGCGACCCGAGGCCGATGAGCGAATTCTGCACGAGCCAGGAGTAGCCGCGGATCTGGTAGGGGCGCAGCACCGCATTGAGTCCGTGCGGGGGTTCGAGCTCCTTGACGGCCGCGGACTGACGGATGCGGGTGAGGAGCTCCTCCGTCGCCTCGACCGTGCGGCCGGCGATTTCGCCCGAAAGGAGCGCGCGGAGCTTCTCCCAGTTCGAGAGCGCCCGCTTGTGGGCGTCCATCCACTCTTCGATGAGGCGGTTGTAGTCCTCGCGGGTGAGGTGGAAGAAGACGCCTCCCGAGGTGAGAAGCTCTCCTTCGTTGTTGATCCGTTCGCGGAGCTCCTCGAGCGTGAGACGCTCGTCGCCGACGGCGATCTCCCACTTGAAGTCGGCGAGCGCGGCGGCGTTGAGCATGCCCTGCGTCGCGAGCCGGGCGCCGCGTTTCGGGGCCGCGTCCTTCATTTCGGCTGAAAGGACGAGCTTGGGCTTCTCGATCCGCTTCATCGAATCGGGGAGGTTGAACTCAAACCCGAAGGCCGAGAGGGCCGGAACGGCCGAGAAAAGGAAGAACTCCCACTGGCTTCTCGGCAGCCACGCGGGTTCGGCGTGGTCGCGCCCGAATTCGGAGAAGAGCGGATGAGTGGCGGCGAGGATCCGGAGCGCCGCACGCACGCGCCGCTCGGGGTCAAGGCCCTTCGCCTCCCATTCGGGGAGCGTGAGGAGCGCCGCCGCTGCCTCGACGGACTTCTCTTCCCCGGCGGCGGAGCGGGGGATGAGGCCGAGCATCAGGCGCAGCGCTCCCTTTTCGAGCGCGCCCGTGATGCTAATGCGGCAGGGGAGCGTCGCCGCGGCGAGCGGGAGCCCGAGGAAGGCGGCGAGGACGTTCGAGAGGTCCGGGAGCGCCGGCACGTCCGGGGCGAAGCCTTCGCCCGTCAAGACGTTCCTCACGCGCCGGCCGATCAGACGGCGGCTCACCTCGCGGTTCTTTTCCGAGGCGTTGCGCACGAGGGCGGTGGTGAGGAGCGTCAGCGCTGCGAAGACCGCGCTCTGCGGCGTGCTCTTCGGGCCCGCGGCTTGGGCGAACGTGATCTCGCCCGCGGCCGGTTCGCCCGCCAAGGCGGCAAACGGTTGGGCGAGGACCGCCGTCGCTTCGGAGACCATCCGGGCGACCTCCGGCACGTGCAGGGTCGGCACCCAGAAGACGCGGAAGCCGTCGGCTTCGGCGCCCGAAGGGTTGGGGAGGAGAAGAGGCACGGGAACGGGCATCACGGCGCCCGCGGCGACGAGTTCCGCCGCGGTGAGGGCGAGCGCATGCCAGAGCGCGAAGACGGGCGGGTAGGCGAGGAGCTCCCGGCGGGTGAGGGCGAGGATGGCGGCGAGGAAGTTGTCGAAGTCCACCGACACGCGCGCGGGTACGGCCGCGGGGTTCACCGGGTCGGGGACGATG
>NZ_DAVZJY010000186.1:0-4705 GCF_052272535.1 Sutterella sp.
GGCCGTCCTCCTCGAGGCTCTGCGGCGCAGTCAAACAAAATGCGTGCGGACGCAAAGGGCCCGGCGCAGCCGGGATGGACTTCCATCTGCCGCGCCGGGCCCCTCGGCCGGGTTCAAGGCGCTTTTGCGCCGTCAGCCCTGCCGCCCTTCGGGCGAGAGGTTCACGAGGTGAAGGATCTTCCGGGCGGTGTTCTTCTCGTGGTGATGCTCGCGCGCCTCGTACGTGCAGTGCAGGAGCTCGTGGGCGAGATGGCTCCCGGGCGCGCCGAGAAAGTCGGCGTAGAGACGCTGCACCTCCGGATTCTCGTGGGCCGCGCGCACCGGCATCTTCCGGTCGATCGCGTAGACCGTCTTTTGGCGCGCCGCGAGGTTCGTTCCCCAGACGTCGCGTCCGCGGGGCGTGCCGCCGCCGCCGATGCATCCGTTCGGGCAGGCCATCACCTCGACGAAGTGCCAGGGCGCCTCGCCCCTGCGCACCAGGTCGATCACGTGCGCGACGTTCGCGCATTCGTGCACGACCGCGACGCGCACGTCGCCGAGGTCGCCGAGGTGCACCACGGCCTCCTTGACGCCCTTGGGGCCGCGCACCGCATCGAACTCGATCCGGGGCGCTTCGCCCGAGTTCTTGAGGGCGGACATCGTGCGCAGCGCCGCCTCCATCACGCCGCCCGTGCTCGCGAAGATCTGTGCCGCGCCCGAGGCTTCGGTCATGAGGGGCGTGTCGAAGGGCATCTCGGGGAGCGTCTTGAGATCGAGCCCGAAGCGCTTCACAAGGCGCGCAAGCTCGCGCACCGTGAGTACGAGGTCGGTGTCCCGGGCGCCGCCTTCGCGGGCGAGGAGCTTCCTCGCCGCCTCGCCCTTCTTCGCCGTGCAGGGCATGACGGAGACCACGCGGATCGACTTCGCGTCGATTCCGAGAACCTTGGGGAGCCACGTCTTCGCGACGGCCGAGAAGATCGCCTGCGGCGAGCGCGTGGTCGAGAGGTGCGGGATCATGTCGGGCGCGACCTTCTCGACGTAGTTCACCCAGCCCGGGCAGCAGGAGGTGAAGTACGTGAAGGGGCGCTCCATCGTCCCCTGCGCCTTCGCGCGCTCGAGGTTCGCGAGCATCTCGGTTCCCTCCTCCATGATCGTCACGTCGGCCGACCAGCGCGTGTCCATCACGTAGTCCGCGCCGAGGCGCTTCAAGGCGGCAACGATGCGCCCCTCGACGTTCGTGCCGGGCGGGAGGCCGAACTCCTCGGCGATCGCCACGCGCACCGCCGGCGCAATCTGCCAGACGGTGACGAGCTTCGGATCGTCGAGCAGGTCGAGCGCCGTGCAGCAGTCGTCGCGCACGCTGATCGCGCCCGTGGGACAGACGAGCGCGCACTGTCCGCACTGGATGCAGACGTCGGAGGCCCCCCAGTTCTTCGCGCCGCGAAAGCCCACGCGCGAGCCCGTGCCGACGCTCTCGAGCGTGAGGGCGGCGACTTCGGGGCCCTGCACCCGGCGGCAGACCTCGATGCAGCGCAGGCAACGGATGCACTTGCCGCCGTCAAAGCGCATCGCCGGGGCCGTGGCGTCCATCGGGCGCTTGGCGAGCCACCTCCCGGAAAGGCTCGACCCTTCGAGGCCGACGTTGAGCGCCGTGCGCTGCAGTTCGCAGTCGCCGTGGCGCGCGCACGAGGAGCACTTTTCGTCGTGGTCGGCGAAGAGGAGCTCCATCTGCAGGCGCCGGCGGCGGCGCACTTCGGCCGTGCGGGTCTCGATCTTCATGCCCGGAAGGATGCGCGTGTCGCACGAGGTGACGACGTCGTGGCCGCCGCCTTCACGCGCGAGCGCCACGAGGCACACGCGGCAGGTGCCGGGCGTGTGGTTGAGGGCGGCGAATTCGCAGAGCGTCGGGATGAAGATCCCGGTGCGGCGCGCGGCCTGAAGAATCGTTTCGTTCTCTTCGATGGGAATGGAGACGCCGTCGATCTCGGCGCGGCGCGCTTCGGCCCCGGTCTCTTCGGGCGCCGTCATGGTGTTCTGATCAGTCATCGCGAAGTTCCTCCAGGGTTAGAGCGCGGCCGTCTTGTCGTCGGTCGCCTGCGTCTGCGGCACGGGTTCGCGCGTCGTGAGCGCGATCAACCGGTAGCAGCGCATGCAGCGCTTCGACTCGTGCCAGGCCTCCTCTCTCGTCATGCCGAACTCCACCTCCGCCCAGGGCGTGGCGTGGGTGCGTTCGCGGGCGTCGAGCATCTTCACTTCGAAGCGCTCGGATTCGACGAAGGGCTTCGCGGGCGGACAGCGTCCGAGCAGGTCGGCGCGCTTGATGATCCGCGAGAGGCGCCTTCTCGGGAAGAAGGCCGGCGTGCGGCGCTTGAGGTATTCGTCGATCGACTTCGCGGCGCCCTCGCCGTGCGTCATCGCAAGGATGAGGGTCTGCGCGCCCACGGCGGCGTCGCCGCCCGCGAAGACGCCTTCGCGCGAGGTGGTGTAGTCCTCCTTCGTGTCGATGGTGTTCCAGCGCGAGAGCGCGATGCCGTCCGCTTCAGAGAAGACCGAAACGTCCATCTTCTGGCCGATCGAGGCGATCACGTGGCTGCAGGGAATCACGAATTCCGAGCCCGGGATGGGCTTCACGCCGCTGCGCCCGGAGGCGTCGGGCTCGGTCTGCCGCATGCGGGTGAGCTCAATCCCGACCACGCGGCCGTCCTCGACGAGGATGCGCTTCGGAGCGGAGAGGAATTCAAACTCCACGCCTTCGGCGCGCGCGCCCTTGATCTCCTCGGGGTCCGCGGGGGCCAAAGCCTCGACGCGGCGGTAGGAGACGATCACGCGGCCCTTCTTCAGAAGGCGCCGCGCGGTGCGGCAGCAGTCCATCGCGACGTTGCCGCAGCCGACCACGACCACGTCGCCTTCGAGCGGCGCGGGACCGCCCGGGTTCTTCTGGCTCTTCTCGACCTCCAGCAGGAAGTCGAGGCCCTTGAGGTAGCCTTCGGCCGACTGGTCTTCGTCGGGGAGGTTGAGGTACTGCCCGAGCGCGCAGCCGATCCCGAGGAAGACGGCCGAATAGCCCATCTTCGTCAGAAGGTCGTTCACCGAGAAGTCGCGGCCGAGCTTTCGGCCGAAGAGGAAGCGCCCGCCCAGGGCCTTCACGACGTCCGTTTCGCCGCGCAGCTCCTCGCGCGGCAGGCGGTAGGCGGGGATGCCCCAGCGCGCCATGCCGCCCGCTTCGTTCTCCATCTCGAAGACGTCCACCCGGCGGCCCATCTGCAGCAGATGGTAGGCGCAGGTGATGCCCGCGGGACCGGCGCCTACAACCGCGATCCGCTCCTCGGGATCCACGCCCGCCTCGGGCGCGCAGGGCGAGAAGAGGTGCGAGACGGCCGCGCCCGCGTTGTCCGCGGCGAAGCGCTTCAAGTCCTTGATTGCGAGGGCCTTGTCCACCATCCGGCGCGCACAGGCCTTCTCGCAGGGCCGCACGCACACGCGCCCGCAGGTGCCTACGAGCGGGTAGTGCTGCATGAGCACGCCCTCGGCGATCTCGGGACGCCCGTCGCGGATGTAGTCGATGTAGCGCGGGATGTTGATGTTCGCCGGACACGCCTCGATGCAGGGCGCCGTGGCGGTCGAAACGTAGAGCCGCGCGCGGGCGAGCGCGCCCGGGGCCGCCACGGGCTCGGTGGTCTTCAATTCCTCCAGAAAGCCGTCGATCGCGCCGATCATGGGCTCGGGCGTGGAGAAGCCGATGCCGCAGAGGGACGTCGTCTGCATCTGCCGCGCGGCCATGCGCACGGCCTCCCAGTCCACGTCCGCACCGCGCCCCTCAACGGCCTCGGTGAGCGCCTCGCAGATCACGATCGTGCCGATGCGGCAGGGCGTGCAGCGCCCGCAGGACATGCGGCGCGCTTCGTCGTAGTAGGCGAGCAGCACCTCGGGAAGCTTCGGCGCCCCGCGCAGCATCAGAAATCCCTGCGGACCGAGAACGCTCGTGACGGGGTTCCCGCGGTTGAACTCCTGAAGCTCCTCGAACGGAAAGTCCTCGGGCAGCGCGTCTTCGGGCGGGCGCCGACGCTCGATGCGCCGGCCCTTCCAGAAGCCGTAGAGAAATGCTTCTTCCATGGTGGTCTCGCTTGGGATGTGTGCGCAGACCGAACGCGGACCTTCGCTATTCATGAGATGAATAACATGGGACGCGGGCCGTAACGCGCTGCTTGTTGAGGCCCCGCTTTCTGAGACCGAGCACGAGCGACGAGCGCACGGGCGGCGGGTGCGGGGCGGACATGCCGCGGACGCGCAGCCGGAAGGCATCGGGGGTGCCGGCAATTCGGACGGGGCCTAGGGGGCTCGATCATTCTATCTACGTCTTTCGGCAGATAGCGGTCGCTTCAGCTTTTTTCCTAAGGAATAACCCGTCTTCAATGCAGCTGATAGGCGCTTCATCAACCAGAAAACAAAGGTTAACCCGCATGGATCCTCTTCTCCGATGGAGAATAGGATGAATCTAATACCCACTACGGGAGACGCCGATCATGACCGACCGCCCGACCGATCCGACCCGGACGGTCGCCTTCTACGACGCCCATGCGCAGGAGCTTGCCGCGCGCTACGAGGCGCTGCGTCCCGAGACGGTGACGGCGCTCCTCGAGCGGTGGACGCCCAAGGGCGCCCGCGTCCTCGAAGTCGGCTGCGGCACCGGACGTGAGGCGCGGCGGCTCGCGGAGCGCGGCGCCAA
>NZ_DAVZJY010000187.1:0-4701 GCF_052272535.1 Sutterella sp.
TTGAAGACGTGCTTGTAGCCCGAGGCGATCAGGATGCGGGCGGCCTTTTCGGCGCGCACGCCCGAGCGGCAGACGACGAGCACTTGGGCGTCCTTGTCGGGCTGGGCGTCGAGCGTCATGCCGAAGCGAAAGCGCGAGAGCGGCACGTTCACGGAGCCCGCGATGCGCTCCTCGGCGAACTCGTCGGGTTCGCGCACGTCGATCACCACGACGCCCGCGGCCATCATCCTCCGCGCCTCTTCGGGCGGCACCTTCGCGTAGGCGGGGTCCGAAAAGGTGAGGGGGCGCGAGGGTTGGGGCGAGACGGGTTCGAGGGCCGCTGCATCGGCCGCGGCGCCCGTCATGGCGGCCGTCACCGCGGCGGCCGCGCAGAGATTCTTGATGTCCTGCATCGTGATCATGAAGCTTTGAGAAAGGGAATAGAGTTCAGGGGCGGGCTGCGCCGCCCGGAAGCCTCCGGGGCGGCGCAGGCCGCGGTTCTCCGCATTCTTTCACGCCTTCGACCCTCCCGTCCTCAAGCCATGCCCGCAGACGCCGCCCGAATTGAGCACTTCTCCACCTCCACCGCGCCCGTCGCGCTCGTCACCGGCGCCTCGAGCGGCCTTGGTGCGGAGTTCGCGCGACTCGCCGCCGCCGACGGGTTCCGCGTGATCCTCACGGCGCGCCGCCGGGAGCGTCTTGACGCCCTCGCCGAGGAGCTCGAGCGGCAGACCTCCCGGCCGATGCTTGCGCTCCCTCTTGATCTTTCGGACCCGGACGCGCCCGACGAGATCCTTTCGCTCCTCTCGGAACTCAACGTCGTGCCGGAAGTCCTCGTCAACAACGCGGGCTTCGGCGCCTTCGGACCGATGGTGGAGATGGACCCGGAGCGGACCGGCCGCATGATCGACCTCAACGTCCGCGCGCTCACGGAGCTCTCAATCCGGATCGGCCGCGAGATGCGCGACTGCGGCTGCGGGCGGATTCTGAACGTCGCCTCGACCGCCTCCTACCAGCCCTGTCCCTTCATGGGCGTCTACGGAGCGACCAAGGCGTACGTACGCTCATTCACCGAGGCGCTCGCCGAAGAACTCCGCGGCACGTCCGTCACCGCCACGGCCTTCTCTCCGGGACCGACCGCCACGGAATTCGGCGCCGCGGCGGGGCTCGCCGCCGAAGGCGCGCTTGACCTCTTCGACTTGGAAAAGGCCGAGCGCTCGGCCGCCGACGCCGCCCGCACCGGTTGGATCGCAATGAAGGCCGGGCGCGCGGTCGTGATCGACGGGTGGGTGAACCGCCTCATCGCCCGCGTCGTCTGGGCGACGCCCGAGCCCCTCGTGCGGCTTCTCGCCGGACGGCTCCTTGGGCGGCTCAAGACCGAATAGAAGGCCCTCCGCATCGGGACCCTTTGGCGGCCCCCTTTGGCGGCCTTCTCAGCGGCCTTTTTGAGCGACCTTTGCGCATACCTTGCGTCCACTTCGTTTCGTCTAAGGCTTCCTATCTAGGGTGGATCCCTCAGGCGCGCGGGGAGGCCCGAAGGGGCTACCGCATAATGAAGGAAAGACAAAAAACGCCGCTCCGCGCGGGGCTCTTCAGCCCTTTGCGGCGCGGCAGAAGAGATCAAGCAAAGAGGTTTCCATGCAGCTCAACACCATCTCCCGCCGCGGCCTGATCGCCGCCGGCGTCGCCGCCGCCCTCGCGCTCGCCGGCTGCGGCGAGGACAAGGGCTCCGCTCCCGCCGCGAAGAAGGCCGAACTGATACCGGTCGGCATCGTGCAGCTCGTCGAGCACGACGCGCTTGACGCCGCGACCCGCGGCATCGTCGACGCCCTCGCCGCCCGCGGCTTCAAGGACGGCGTGAACATCAAGCTCGACATCCAGAACGCGCAGGGCGACCAGTCGAACCTCCACAACATCGCCAACCGCTTCGTCTCGAACAAGGACAAGATCATCTTCGCCGTCGCGACCCCCGCCGCCCAGGCCGTCGCCACCGTCGCGAAGGACACCCCGATCGTGGGCACCGCGATCACCGACTACGTCGCCGCCAAGCTCGTCAAGAGCAATGAAAAGCCGGGCGGCAACGTCACAGGCGTCTCCGACCTCGGCCCGATCGCCGCGCAGTTCGACCTCCTCATGAAGCTCGCCCCGAACGCCAAGACGATCGGCACGATCTACAACTCGAGCGAAATCAACTCCGCCGTCCAGGTCGAGATCCTCAAGAAGGCCGCCGCCGAACGCGGCGTCGAGGTGCTCGAAGCCACCGTCTCGAACGTGAACGACATCCAGCAGGCCGTCGCCTCCCTGAAGGACAAGGTCCAGGGCCTGTACCTCCCGACCGACAACGTGATCGCCTCGGCGATTCCGGCCCTCGCCAAGGTCGTCAACCCCGCCAAGATTCCCACCGTCGCGGGCGAGATGGGCATGACCTCGGCCGGGTGCCTCGGCTCCATCTCCGTCAACTACTACGACATCGGCAAGATGACGGGCGAGTTGGGCGCCGACATCCTCGAAGGCAAGAAGAAGCCCGCCGACTCGCCGATCCAGCACGTCACGACCGGCACGCCGGTCTTCAACCTGAAGGCTGCCGCCGCGATCGGCATCACCATCCCCGAGGAGCTCAAGAAGGGCGCCAAGCTCTTTGAGTAGCGCCTCGCGGAGGCGCCGCGCCTGAGATAAAGCGGAGCGACCTGGAGACCGGAAGTTCCCCGAAGCGGGACCGGCCTTCACGGCGAAGCTCCGCTTTTTCTCGTTCTTCCCGCCCCGCGGTGAAGGGCGCCCGGAGCTCGCCTCTCTTCCGGACCTCCCGGGAAGCCCCACACATCCCGCAAACCTCTTCCACCAACAAAACCAAAGAAGGTCCCCTGCGGACCTTCGGCGCGTACCTAGAAAGGAATCACCGATGCTCGATCTCATCATTTCAACCGTCGGCCAGGGCCTGCAGTGGTCCGTCATGGCGATAGGCGTCTTCCTCACCTTCCGCATCCTCGACATCGCCGACCTGTCGGTCGAGGGCTCGTTTCCCCTGGGGGCGGCCGTCGCCGCCACCGCGATCACCTCGGGGCTCGGCCTTCCGGCGGCCTTCGTCCTCGCCCTCATCGCGGGTTCGCTCGCGGGCTGGGTGACGGGCGTCCTCACGACGAAGCTGCGCATCCCGGCGCTCCTCGCCGGCATCCTCACGATGATCGGGCTCTATTCGGTGAACCTCCACGTGATGGGGAAGTCCAACATCGGGCTGCTTCAGGACGAAACGGTCTTCACGATTCTTGAGAACGGCCTCGGGCTCTCCGTCTCGCTGAGCGGCATCGTCGTGGGGCTCCTCTTCGCCGTCATCGTTTCGACTGTGATCTACTGGTTCTTCGGCACCGAGCTCGGCACGGCGATCCGCGCGACGGGCTTCAACCAGCAGATGGCCCGCGCGCAGGGCATCAACACCAACACGATGATCGTGCTCGGCCTCGTGATCTCGAACGCCCTCGTCGCCCTCTCGGGCGCCACCGTCGCGCAGGCGAACGGCTTCGCCGACGTCGGCATGGGCGTGGGCACCATCGTGATCGGCCTCGCCTCGGTGATCATCGGCGAGGTGCTCTTCGCGCCGAAGTCCTTCAAGTCGAGCCTGGTCGCCGTGATCCTCGGCTCCATCGTCTATCGCCTCGTCATCGCCTTCGTGCTCCAGATGGGCATGCCGCCCAACGACCTGAAGCTCTTCACGGCCGTGCTCGTCGCCTTTGCGCTCTCGCTGCCGCTCATCAAGAGCAAGGTCGCGGGCCTTCGCCGCGCCTCCTGATCCCCCGGACCGGAAGGCTCCCTCCAGAACTGAACACGAACGCAGGAATTAGACGAAATGCTCGAACTCAAGAACGTGCACAAGACCTTCTTCGCGGGTACGGCGAATGAAAAGAAGGCCCTCCGGGGCGTCACCTTTACGCTCGAGGACGGCGACTTCTGCACCGTCATCGGCTCCAACGGCGCGGGGAAGTCCACGACGCTCAACGCCATCGCCGGCACCTTCCCCATCGACCAGGGCTCGATCGTGATCGACGGCCACGACGTGACGAAGCTCCCCGAATACAAGCGCGCCGCCTTCATCGGCCGCGTCTTCCAGGACCCGATGCGCGGCACGGCCGCCGGCATGATGATCGAGGAGAACCTCGCGATCGCCGACCGCCGCGGACAGCGTCCAACGCTCAAGTGGTCCGCGCGCCCCGAGCGCACGGAGTACTTCCGCGAGCTCGTGAAGTCCCTCGGCCTCGGGCTCGAGAACCGCATGACCGCCCACGTGGGGCTCCTCTCGGGCGGCCAGCGCCAGGCGCTCACGCTGCTGATGGCGACCCTCGTGCGCCCGAAGCTGCTGCTCCTTGACGAACACACGGCCGCGCTCGATCCGAAGACAGCCGAAAAGGTGCTCGAGATCACGAACCGCATCGTCACCGAGCAGAAGCTCACGACGCTCATGATCACGCACAACATGCGCGACGCGCTGCGCTTCGGCAACCGCCTCATCATGATGCACGACGGCCGTCCCATCCTCGACGTGCGGGGCGAGGAGAAGTCGAAGCTCACCGCGGTGGACCTGCTGCGGTTCTTCGAAAAGGCGGGCGACGGAGTGTCCGACAAGATGCTCCTCGCGAGCTGATGCCCCAGGCGCCTCAGCCTTGGGTCCTGAGCGCCCGGCATCCGTGAGGGCGGCGCCTCTCTCTTGAGGGGAGGCGCCTCACGCGGAAC
>NZ_DAVZJY010000188.1:0-4683 GCF_052272535.1 Sutterella sp.
GCGGCGGGCGGGCCGGCGTCCGCCAACCCCATCAGGAACTCCTCCCGTGAGTCATCTCTACATCGAAAGCGAAGCGAATCCGCGCGTGAAGCGCTGGAAGAAGCTTGCCAACGACCCGCGGAGCATCCGACGCGAAGGCTCCGCGCTCCTCGAAGGCATTCATCTGCTGCAGGTCGTGCTCGAGCACCCGGAAGTGAAGGTGCATGCGGTCATCCTTTGCTCGGGCGCCGCGACGAACGAGGCGCAGGCGCTCGCCGACCGGCTGGCCGACGCCAAGAACGCGTGCTCCTTTCTCCTCACGAAGCGCCTCTACGACGCCGTTTCGCCCGTTGAGAACGGCGTGGGCGTGATGTGCGAGATCGCGCTGCCCGACGCGCCCGGCCCCGAGCTCTGGGGGCGCACGGACGCGCTCTACCTCGACGGCGTGCAGGACGCGGGGAACGCCGGAACGCTCATCCGCACCGCGGCCGCCTCGGGCGTGAAGACCGTGGTTGCGAGCCCGGGCACCGTCGGACTCTGGACGCCGCGCGTGCTGCGCGCCGGCATGGGCGCGCACTTCACGGTGAACCTGATCGAAGGGTGCTCCGTGCGGCGCTTCCGCGAGGCGTATGCGGGGCGGCTTCTCGCCGCGGACGCCCGCGGGGGCGAGAACCTCTTCACCGCACCGGACTACACCGCCCGCGGACCCGTCTGCTGGATGATGGGCGCGGAGTGGCCGGGGCTCTCCAAGGAGGCCCTCACCGCCGCCGACGAGCGCTACTGGATTCCGATCGCCCCGGGCGTGGAGTCCCTCAACGTCGCCGCGGCCGCCGCGGTCTGCCTCTTCGACGCAAGCCGCCGCCGTCTGGCGCGCGGCGCCGATAAACTTTAGTCACGGGCCTCCGCCTTAGAGCGCGCGTCTCAGCTCCCAAGGAGCCGCGCCGGCGACAAGGGAAGCTCATTGGAAGCTCAACTCAACCTTCGAGGAGGCACCGCCTCATGCTCAACTTCTCCTACTGCAATCCGACACGCCTCGTCTTCGGCCGCGACGCCGAACTCAAGGTGGGTGAAACCGCCCTCGGCATTCTCGGGCGACCCGCCAAGGTGCTCGTTCTCTTCGGCGGCGGCTCCGCGCGCCGCACCGGCATTCTCGATGCGGTCGAGAAGAGCCTCGAGGAGTCGGGCTTCTGCGTGATCGAAATGGGCGGCGTGCAGCCCAACCCGCGCATGGGATTCGTGCGCGAGACGATCGACTGGGTGCGCGACCAGGGCGTGAAGGCCGTGGTCGCCGTGGGCGGCGGCTCGGTGATCGACACCGCGAAGGCCGTGGCGGCGGGCCTCGAGTACGAGGGCGACTGTTGGGACTTCTTCGAAGGGCGCGCGACGGTTGAGAAGGCGCTCCCCGTCTTCGCCGTCCTCACGATTCCGGCCGCTGGCTCCGAGCAGTCGATCCGCGCCGTGATCACGCACCACGGCACGAAGGCGGGCATCGGCTCCGAGGCGATCCGCCCGAAGGCCGCGTTCATCAACCCGGCGCGCTTCTCGACCCTGCCGGCGATGCAGATCGGCGCGGGCGTCACCGACATGCTGTCGCACATCCTCGAGCGCTACTTCACGAACACGACGGCGACCGACTACACGGACCACCAGGCCGAAGCGGCGATGCGCACCATCATCGCCTTCGGGCCGAAGGTCCTCTCCGACCCCTCCGACTACGACGCCTGGTGCCAGATCGGCCTCGCCGGCACGTTCGCGCACAGCGGCTGCTTCGGTCTCGGGCGCGAGGAGGACTGGGCCTGCCACGCGATCGAGCATGAGATCTCGGGTTGGAACGAACACATCGTCCACGGCTGCGGCCTCGCAGTGGTGATTCCGTCCTGGATGCGCTACGTGTCGCACTTCGCGCCCAAGCGCTTCGTGGACTTCGCCGTGCGCGTGATGGAGGTTGAACCCCAGGTGGAGGACGCCGCGACGATCGCGCTCGGCATCGCGAAGTTCACCGGGTGGCTGCAGACCCTCGGCATGCCCACCACGATGGCGGCCCTGGGCGCCGTGGACTGCCCGATTGAAGCGCTCGCGCGCCACTGCTGCCGCAAGGGGCCGGTGGGCCACTTGAAGCCCCTCGCCGCCGACGACGTCGAGGCGATCCTCACGGGGGCGCAGTGATGGCGGGCGCAAACCGCTCGAAGGGATCCCGCGGCGGCGCGCGGGGAGCGGCCGGCCGCGGCCGTGCGCAGGCGCCCAATCACCCGGGCGCGGTCCTCGCTGAAGTGCTCGAAGACACGCCCCTTGCCGTCGCGGCGAAGTGGTTCGGCCTCACGCCCGCCGAGCTCGACGCCGTGCTCGCGGGCGAAGCGCCCGTGACCGACCCGATGGCGGCCGTTGCCGGCCAGGTCTTCGGCACGGGCGCCGCGCCCTGGATCGAAATGCAGAAGGCCTGGGACGAGTGGACTGAGGCGCAGAGCGCAAAACCTTCGAAATCCGGGAAGGCTGCGCGCTGAGCGCACTGCGCCCCCCGAGCGGGCGGAGCCCCCTGAGGCGGCGCGGCTCGGCCGCCCGGCCCTCTCAATCGGCCGCGCCGGGAGGGCGTCAACGGCGTAGCAGATCCGTGATCGTCAGGTTGAGGATCGGCGTCGTGCGCTTCTCGATCTCGGCCGCGACGAGCTTCTCGGCGAGCGCGACCAACGTCGTCTGCAGGCCGTTTCTCGGGTCGGCGAGCAGCACGTTCACCGCCTCCTTGGGGCAGCTCTTCAAGACCACCTTGGTGAGCGCCGTCTGCGCCTGGGTCTCCACCTGCTTCGTCTTGGCCGAGGGAATGGCCGCCACGGCTTTGGCGGCGTCGGTCTTCCCGAGCGTGACGTAGGCCCATTGCAGGAAGACCGTGCGCTCGGCCGTGCCGGTGTTCTTGTAGAGGCAGTCGGCGAGCGCCGCAGGGGCGGCGGAGGAGGATGAGGCGGCCGCCGCCGCGCCGGCTCCGAGAAGGATGGGCGCAGAGAGCAGAACGGAAAGAAGCGTGCGGCGCAAGAGGAATCTCCTTCTAGAGCGGTGGAGCGGCGCGCTTCTCAAGGGTGGGCGCCGCGAAGTCGGCAAGAGAGTATAGAAGGGCGGCGCGACGGCGCCCGAGGTTCGTAGAATGCCGGAAACGGTTCCCCGAGCATTGCTCCCACTCAACGCCCCCATGTACAGCTGGATTCCCCGAGACTATTCGATCGCCGACATCGAGCGCTTCACGGCGCTCTCCATCCGCCGCGGCTCCCCGCTCGCCTCCCTCGCGCAGCGCGACCCCGCCGACCTGCGCGTCGTCGCGGGCGCCGCGGCCCTGGGCCTTCCCCGCGGGGAGGTGCTCGCGCAAGAGCGGGTGACGGCTCATCTTGAACGGTTCCTCGCCGGCCCGGGCGACTGGCTCGCGGCCTCTGCGCAGGAGCTCCTCACCGCCGTGCGCGATGCGGGGTTTCTTGAAGCCGCCGGGGACTGCTGGACCGCGGCCATCGAGCCCCTCCCGGGCGTCTCGGAAAAGCGCCTCGAGGACGACCTCGAGGCCGCGCGCGAGATTCTGGCGCTCAGGCGCGCGCGCATGAAGGCGTCGCTGCAGACGCGCAACCGCACGGTGAACGCCCCGAAGGGCGTCGCCGCGGACCCCGAGGTCGACCGCCGCTGCATGACGGCGGCCCTCGAGGAGGCGCGCGCCGCCGCCGCGCGCGGCGAAGTGCCCGTGGGCGCCGTCGTCGCGGCCGAAGGGCGGATCATCGCCCGCGCGGGGAACGAAACCCTCGCGCTCGGCGACCCCACGGCCCACGCCGAGGTGCTCGCGCTCCGGCGCGCCGCCGCCGTAAGGGAGAATCACCGACTTGCCGGCACGACTCTCTACGTGACGCTCGAGCCTTGTCCGATGTGCGCGGGCGCGATTTCCGAAGCCCGCTGCGCGCGGATCGTCTACGGCGCGGGCGACGCCCGCCGCGGCGCGCTCGAAGGAGCGCTGAGGCTTTTTGACCTCCCCGGCGTCAACCACCGTCCGGTGATCGAGGGCGGCCTGATGGCGGCTGAGGGTGAGGCGCTCGTGCGGGCGTTCTTCGCCGAGCGGCGCCCGAGGAGTGAGGAAGTCAACGCATCGGATGCTCGAGAAAAGGAGAATTGACCGTGAGTGAAGACAAAAAGACGCTCATCGCCCGCTTCGCCGGTCGCCGGGTGGTGATTCCCGCCCCGTCGTACCAGGTGCTCACCAAGGAGGGAAGGATCAACCACGACCGGCGCGAGGCGGCCGTCGCCGCCATTGAGGCGCTCGGCATGATTCCGACCCTGACGGGCGGGTGCTTTGAGCAGGCCGGGCGCTTCGCGGGCACGGACGAGCGGCGCGCCGAAGACTTCATGACGGCCCTCACGCAGACGGACGCGGACCTCGTGATGGCGCTCCGCGGCGGCTACGGCATGACGCGGATTCTGCCCTTCCTCGACTGGGAGGCGCTCGGGCGCGCCGCGACCCCGATGGTGGGGTTCTCCGACTTCACGGCCTTCAACCTCGCGCTTCTCGCCCGCACCGGGCGGCCCTCCTGGCAGGGCCCGATGGCGACCTCCTTCATCGACGCGCCCGACTTCACGGTCGAGCGCTTCTCCGTGGTCTTCGGCGGCGACCCGGGCCCGCTCGTCTGGCGTACGGCGCCGGAATTGCTCGGCGCAGTCCCGGAAGGCGACTTTTCGGGCACGCTC
>NZ_DAVZJY010000189.1:0-4660 GCF_052272535.1 Sutterella sp.
CCGGCAGGGGTTCTTCGGCACGGGCGGCACCGACCCGTGGGCGTCGCTTCTGATCGTCGGCGCCACGGCCGCCGCCGTCATGGCGCTCGCCGTGGTGCTTCTCTCAAAGGGGTGGCGGATCCGCAACTGACGGCTGCAGCCGCCCGCGGGGTCAAGCGTTCGGTCCGGCCATCACGGCGAGAATGTCGCGCTCCTGCGCTTCGAACCACGGATTGAAGGCGCGCCGGGAGGACCCCGCGCGTCCGAACTGAGGATTCCCGGGAGCGAAGATGAGCCCGCGGTGCGAGAGGCTCGCGACGCCCTCCTGCGGGAGGGCGTCCGTGCGCACGATGATCCTCGGGTCGTCCGTTACGGGAACGGACGAGGTGCCGTACCAGAGAAAGCGCGTCCGCGGCGAAGTGAAGCGCTTGGTGAAGAAGGGCAGCAGCGTCTGCGTGTCCACCACCCGGTCGTGCTCGCTCATCATGATCACCGCGGGCCGCGTGAAGGGCCGGCGCTTCAGCGCGCGCTCGGCGCCGCGCATCGTGTCCACGAAGGCGGCGAGCGCCGGCACGGGCACCACGGTGTAGCGCACGGGGGCGACGCCGCCCATGCGGGAGTCCTCGGGCTCGCGCAGCCAGTTTGTGAAGGGCGCGGCGATGGGGGCGAGGAAGGCGAGGCGACTGCGTACGGCGACGGCGGGCGAAAAGAGCACGAGTCCGGCAATCCAGTCGTGTTCGGAGGCGAATTCGATCGAGAGGTTGCAGCCCGTGGAGAAGCCCCCCAGCCACACTTCCGGGACCGCGCCGGGGGAGGCGGCCGCGAGGTCGCGCCGCAGTATTTCGGCCTGCTCGCCGACGACGCGGCGCCAGTCGTCCGCTGAGGCGGGAATCATGTCCTCGGGCCGCGTGCCGCACCCGGGCAGCAGCACCGTGCGCACGAGCCATCCGGCGCGCGCGAAAGCCGCTCCCTGATCCACGAAGCTCCAGGGCGAGTCGCCCAGCCCGTGAACGAGGAGGATGCCCCTTCGCGGCGGCAGTCCGTCCGCGGGGAGAAGCTCCGAGGGCGAATTCCAGGCGGCCTCCGCCGCGTGGTCGGCCGTGGCGAAGCGCCGGCGCGATTCGACCCAACGGCGGGTGTCGCGGGCGTAGTCCGCAAAGGTTGCCTGCCCGAGGGGCTGCACTGCAGGGGGCGCATCCTGCGGGCGGGAGACGGCGCAGGCGGCAAGCCCCCCTCCGAGGACGGCTGAGGTGATGAGCGCGCCGGTGAGGAACCGGCGGCGCGTGATGCGCAGGAACGGCATGGCGGACGAGCGGGAGGAAGTGGTTTTCCGACAGGGAAAAGAATAGCGGGCCGGATCGCTCCGGCCCGCTCTGGAGGGATCAAGAACCTGCCCGTTTCTCTCAAAGGATCCTGCGGGCGGGCCGTGGCTCCCAAAGGACGCCAGCCTACATGCGGCTCACATGCGCTTGTGGCAGGTGCGGGCGATGACGTCGAGCTGCTGCTCGCGCGTGAGGTCGATGAACTTCACCGCATAGCCCGAGACGCGGATCGTGAAGTTCGCGTATTCGGGCTTCTCGGGATGCTCCATGCAGTCGATGAGCTTCTCGGTGCCGAAGACGTTCACGTTGAGATGGTGCGCGCCCTGGGCGAAGTAGCCGTCCATCACGGAGACGAGGTTCTCGGCGCGTTCGTCGACGCAGTGGCCGAGCGCGTCCGGGCTGATCGTCTGGGTGTTGGAGATGCCGTCGAGCGCGTACTCGTAGGGGAGCTTCGCGACGGAGTTGAGCGAGGCGAGCAGGCCGTTCTTCTCCGCGCCGTAGCTCGGGTTCGCGCCCGGCGAGAGCGGTTCGCCCGCCTTGCGGCCGTCGGGAAGCGACCCCGTCGCCTTGCCGTACACCACGTTCGAGGTGATCGTGAGGATCGAGGTTGTGGGTTCGGAGTTGCGGTAGGTCTTGTAGTGGCGGATCTTGTCGAGGAAGGTCTTCAGGAGCCACACGGCGATCGAGTCGGCGCGCTCGTCGTCGTTGCCGTAGCGCGGGAAGTCGCCTTCGGTCTCGAAGTCCGTCGCCACGCCCGCCTCGTTGCGGATCGTCTTCACGCGGGCGTACTTGATCGCGCAGAGCGAGTCCACCACGTGCGAGAAGCCGGCGATGCCGGTCGCGAACGTGCGGCGCACGTCCGTGTCGATGAGGGCGAGCTCGGCGGCCTCATAGAAGTACTTGTCGTGCATGTAGTGGATGAGGTTGAGCGTGTTGACGTAGATGCCGGCGAGCCACTCCATCATCGGGTCGAAGCGCTGCATCACCTCGTCGTAGTCGAGGTACTCGCTCGTGATCGGACGGTAGGCCGGGCCCACCTGGGCGCCCGTCTTCTCGTCCACGCCGCCGTTGATGGCGTAGAGCATGCACTTGGCGAGGTTCGCACGGGCGCCGAAGAACTGCATCTCCTTGCCGGTTTCGGTCGCCGAAACGCAGCAGCAGATCGAGTAGTCGTCGCCCCAGATCGGACGCATCACGTCGTCGTTCTCGTACTGCACGGACGAGGTGAGCACGGAGACCTTCGCGGCGTAGCGGCGGAAGGCCTCGGGAAGCGCCTTCGTGTAGAGCACCGTGAGGTTGGGTTCGGGCGCCGGATCCATGTTTTCGAGCGTGTGCAGGAACCGGAAGTCCGTCTTCGTCACCATCGAGCGGCCGTCCATGCCGATGCCGGCCATCTCCAGGGTCGCCCAAACCGGGTCGCCCGAGAAGAGCTGGTTGTATTCGGGGATGCGGGCGAACTTCACCATGCGGAACTTCATCACGAGGTGGTCGATGAGCTCCTGCGCCTCCGATTCCGTGAGGGTGCCTTCGGCGAGGTCGCGCGAGATGTAGATGTCGAGGAAGGTCGAGATGCGGCCCACCGACATCGCCGCGCCGTTCTGCGTGCGAATGGCGGCGAGGTAGCCGAAGTAGAGCCACTGCACGGCCTCGCGGGCGTTCTTCGCGGGCGCGGAGATGTCGAAGCCGTAGGACTCGGCGAGCTTCTTCATCGCGAGGAGCGAGCGGATCTGCTCGGAGATCTCCTCGCGCTGACGGATCACCTCGTCGCTCATCATGCCGCAGCCGCAGTTCTTGAGATCCTTCTTCTTTTCGGCGACGAGTCGGTCGATGCCGTAGAGCGCGACGCGGCGGTAGTCGCCCACGATGCGGCCGCGGCCGTAGGTGTCGGGCAGGCCCGTGATGATCTTGTTCTTGCGCGCCGCACGCATTTCAGGCGTGTAGGCGTCGTAGACGCCCTGGTTGTGCGTCTTGCGGTATTCGTTGAAGATCTGCTCGTACTTCGGGTTCGGTTCGTACCCGTAGGTGCGGCAGGCCTCCTGCGCCATGCGGATGCCGCCGTAGGGCATGAAGGCGCGCTTCAGGGGCTTGTCGGTCTGCAGGCCCACGACGCGCTCAAGGTCCTTCAGGGCCGGGTCTATGTAGGCGGCGGGGTAGGCCGTGATCGAGCTGACGACCTCGGTCTCCATGTCGAGGACGCCGCCCTTGGCGCGCTCCTCCTTCTGGAGCTCGGAGAGACGCGCCCAGAGCTTCTGCGTCGCTTCGGTCGGGCCGGTGAGGAAGTCGCTGCCGCCGTCGTAGGGCGTGTAGTTCGTCTGGATGAAGTCGCGGACGTTGACGTCGCTGCGCCAGTGCGAACCGGCGAAATTGCGCCATGCATCGGTCATGATGAGCTCCTGTGTGAAGAAAGACTGTTTGATGTGTGGGTGCTTCCCTAGCCTTGCGGGGACCGTGCGCCGAGGATCTCTTCGGCGTTGCGCACGCGCTCGGGCGTGGGTGGGGGCAGTCCCTTGGTGCGGTTGCGGATTCCGAGGGCCTCCCACTTCGGCTCGGCGAAGCCGTGGAAGGGGAGCACTTCGACGCGCTCGACGTTCTTGAGCGTGCGGATGAAGGCAGAGAGCGCCTTGAGCGCTTCGTCGTCGTCCGTCCACTCGGGCACGAGCACGTGGCGGATCCAGACGGGCACACCCTTGTCGGACAAGTAGCGCGCGCAGTCGAGGATCTGGTCGTTCACGAAGCCCGTGAGGTGCTTGTGGGCGGCGCGGTCGAAGTGCTTGAGGTCGAGCAGGATGAGGTCCGTCGCGGCGAGCAGCCGCTCGAAGCGCGCGAGCCACTCCGGGTCGCGCGAAAAGACGGCCGCGCTCGTGTCGAGCGTCGTCGAGACGCCCGCCTTCTTCGCAAGCTCGAAGAGCTCCGTGACGAAGTCCATCTGCAGGAGCGGCTCGCCGCCGCTCACCGTGATGCCGCCCTTCGAGCCCCAGTAGGGCCGGAAGCGCAGCGCCTTCTCGAGAACCGCCTCGGGCGTCCAGAACTCCCCGGCTTCGATGCGCCACGTGTCGGGATTGTGGCAGTAGGCGCACCGCATGCGGCAACCCTGCATGAAGACGATGAACCTCACGCCGGGTCCGTCGACGGAACCGAAGGTTTCGAAGGAGTGGATGCGGCCGGTGGTCATGCGGGGCTCGTGGTCGTCGGGAGATGGGTCGGGCGGGATGCTTAGCGCCCCCGAATCTCCCACAGAGATACTTCGGGAAAACGCCTATGGGTTTCACTCTATCCCAGTGTTTCTCACGGGGACATCAGTCGTTTGGAGGATACGCCCATTTCCATGGATACCCCTTAAGGGAAATCTAGAAAACGGT
>NZ_DAVZJY010000190.1:0-4619 GCF_052272535.1 Sutterella sp.
ACGATGCCGGATTGCTGATGCAGTCACTGGTACTTGGCCTGCAGGGAATACAGAATACTTATGGGAATGATTATATCATTCTGAATTTTAGGGAGGTGCGTCAGACGTTGAAGAGGAAGTTCATCACGTCGCCGTCCTGGACGACGTAGTCCTTGCCTTCGGCGCGCATGCGGCCCGCCTCCTGGGCGCCCTTTTCGCCGCCGTGGGCGATGTAGTCCTCGTAGCCGATCGTCTGGGCGCGGATGAAGCCGCGCTCGAAGTCGGTGTGGATCACGCCCGCGGCCTGCGGGGCGGTGTCGCCCTTGTGGATCGTCCAGGCGCGCACTTCCTTCACGCCGGCCGTGAAGTAGGTCTGCAGGCCGAGGAGGTCGTAGGCGGCGCGGATCACGCGGTTGAGGCCGGGTTCGGTCATGCCCATGTCTTCGAGGAACATCTCCTTGTCGGCGTCGTCGAGGTCGGCGATGTCGGCTTCGGTCTTGGCGCAGACCGCGACCACCGGGGCGTTTTCCTTGGCGGCGTAGCCGCGCACGGCGTCGAGGAGCGGGTTGTTCTCAAAGCCGTGGTCCTCGACGTTGGCGACGTACATGGTCGGCTTCATCGTGAGGAGGAAGAGTTGGCGCAGGACGAGCTTCTCCTCGTCGGTGAGGGGAACGGAGCGCGCCGGGAGGCCTTCGTTGAGCGCGGGCTGGATCTTCTCGAGCGCGAGGACGAGCTTGAGCGCCTCCTTGTCACCGCCCGAGCGGGCCTGCTTGGCGTAGCGGTTGAGCGCCTTCTCGACGGCGGCGAGGTCGGCGAGCGCGAGCTCGGTGTTGATCACGCTGATGTCGTTGAGCGGATTCACTTCGCCCGCGACGTGCACGATGTTGTCGTCGTCGAAGCAACGCACAATGTGGGCGATGGCGTCGCACTCGCGGATGTTGGCGAGGAACTGGTTGCCGAGGCCTTCGCCCTTGCTCGCGCCGGCGACGAGGCCGGCGATGTCCACAAACTCGACCGCGGCCGGAACGATGCGTTCGGGCTTGACGATTTCGGCGAGCTTCTGCAGGCGCGGATCGGGCACCTCAACGATACCGACGTTCGGTTCGATCGTGCAGAAGGGATAGTTCTCCGCGGCGATGCCCGCCTTGGTGAGCGCGTTGAAGATGGTGGACTTGCCGACGTTGGGCAGGCCGACGATGCCGCATTTGAGACCCATGATGCTTGTCTACTCTTTTCTTTGTCAGGGGGGTTGATCCGCCGGGGGCGTCCTCCGCCGCGGCCGCGAAGCGGCGCGGGAGGGCGCGGGCGGCGCTATTTTAAGGGCGCCGGGGATGGGGCGCACGGCTTTGGGGCGTACTCCGGGAGCGCTTCGATGAAGGCGCGGAGCGCCTGAGGAGACTCCTCGGAGAAGACCGCGAGGCCCGAACGGGCGAGAAGCTCGGCCGTGACGCCGCGCCCCGGGACGATCCGGCCCGAGAAGCGCCCGTCGTAGACCCCGCAGGGGCTGCACGAGGGGCTTCTCGCCTTGAGGAGCGCCGCGCGGGCGCCCGCGGCGCGGGCCGCCTCGAGCGCCCGTCGGGCGCCCTCGACGTAGGGGGTGGTGCAGTCGCAACCTGTCCGGGCCGCAACCCGTCCGCGGCCCTCGAGCACGTCCCCGGCTGTGCGGCCGGGGACGATCTCGCAGGGTTCGCGCGGGGTGGGGAGTCCTCCGTCCGTCTCCGGACAGACGGGAATCCAGCGCACGCGCGCCTCGAGGTCGCCCAATGCGGCGAAGACCGCCGGCGCGGGCTTCGAGCATCCGTCCCAGCGGCACGCCTCGCCCAGGAGGCACCGGCTCACGAGGACCGGAATCCCGTCGGGGCGCATCACTTCGCCGGGCGCGAGGGCGGAAGATCGAGCTTGGCGGGCTTCGGGGGCTTCTTGGGCGACCCGTAGGAGGCGATCGCCCGGTGCGCCTTCTCCATTTCGCCCTCGGCCCAGAGGTTTACCGTGTCGAGCGCGGCCCTTTCGCACGTCTCGATCGCGGCGGCCTGCTCGGCGTTGGGCGAGGAGAGCACGAAGTCGAAGACCTGCTGCGCGAGGCCGAGCGTGCGCGGATGGCCGATGCCGAGGCGCAGGCGCCAGAAGTCGGGGGTTCCGAGCTGCGCGGTGATCGACTTGAGGCCGTTGTGGCCGGCGTTGCCGCCGCCGAGCTTGATGCGCATGCACCCGGGAAGGAGGTCCATCTCATCGTGCACGACGAGGATCTCCTTGGGAGAGATCTTGTAGTAGTTCGCGACGGCCGAGACGGATTCGCCCGAGAGGTTCATGTAGGTCGTGGGCTTGAGGAGCCAGACCTCCTCGCCCGCGATGCGCACGCGGGCGACCTCGCCCTTGAACTTCGGCTCGCTGCGGAAGACGGCGCCCGTCTTCGCGGCGAGCGCGTCGAGGAAGCGGAAGCCCGCGTTGTGGCGGGTTCGGACGTATTCCTGGCCGGGATTGCCGAGGCCGGCGATCAGGCGGATGGGAGTGGGCTGTGCCATGGACGTATCTCAGAGGATGTCGATGAAGCGGACGTGAGGGCGCGTGAGGGCGCCCGGATCAGCGGCGCGGACCGCGGCGCTCTTCGTCGTCGAAGCGCCCGTAGCGGTCTTCGCGTCGGGGACGTTCGGTGCGCGGCGCATCATCATAGCGGCCGCCGCGACGGGGGCGGTCCCTGCCGTCGGCGCGCTCGCCGCGCTCCTCGCGGCGTCCGCCGTTGTCGAGGCGCACGGTGACCGTGCGGCCCTTGAAGCGCACGCCCTGGAGCGCCTCGATCACCTGTTCGGCGATCGACTCGTCGACTTCGGCGAGGGTGAAGCGGTCGGAGATGTCGATCGCGCCGATCGCGCGCGAGCTCACGTTCGCTTCGTTGGCGATGGCGCCGACGATGTCGCCCGGGCGGATGCCCGACATGCGGCCCGCGCCGATGAAGAGGCGCGTCATGCCCGGTTCGGGCGCGCGCGGCTCACGGCGGGGACGCTCCTCGCGGGGGGCGTATTCGCGCCGGTCGCCTTCGTCGCGGCGCTCGCGGGCGGCGAAGGCGGGGATCTCCGTCGTGTCGTCGGCGCCGCCCTCGCTCTCGAAGGCGAAGCGCACGGCCGCCGCGGCGACGTCCATCGGATCGTGCTCCTCGCAGAGCGACTCGACGACGACGCGGAAGCGGTCGAGCCCCTCGCCCGAGAGGAGCTCCTCGATGGCGCCGCGCATCACCTCGAGGCGCTTCGCCTGAACGTCGGTCGCCGACGGGACGGTGCGCATCTCGATCGTCGAGCGCGTGAAGCGCTCGAGCGCGCGCAGCTGCCGGTGCTCGCGCGGCTCGATGAGCGTGATCGCCGTGCCGGTGCGGCCCGCGCGGCCGGTGCGGCCGATGCGGTGCACGTAGGTTTCAAACGAGGCGGGAATGCCGAAGTTGATCACGTGGGTGAGGTTCTCGAGGTCGATGCCGCGGGCGGCGACGTCGGTCGCGACCACGGCGTCCAACTGACCCGCGCGGGCGCGGCGCATCACGCGGTCGCGCGTGGGCTGGTCGAGGCCGCCATGAAGCGCCTCAACGCTGTAGCCGCGCACGCGTAGCGCTTCGGTGAGTTCGTCCACCTCGTTGCGGGTGCGCGCGAAGATGATCGCGAGCTCGGGGTCCTCGAGGTCGAGGATGCGCCCGAGCGCGGCGGTGCGGTAGCTGCGCGGCACGACGTAGGCGATCTGCGGCACGCGCGGCGCCTCGCCCTCGGGGGTGACTTCGCGCGCGATCGAGATGCGCTCGGGGTTGTTGAGGTGCTCGTCGGCGATGCGGGCGATCCGCGGAGGGAGCGTCGCCGAGAAGAGCGCCGTCTGCACGTGTTCGGGGAGCGCGGCGAAGATCGCGTCGAGCTCGTCGGCGAAGCCGAGGTCGAGCATCTCGTCGGCCTCGTCGAGCACCACGGCGTTGATCTCCTCGAGGTTGAGCGTGCCGCGCGAGATGTGGTCGAGCGCGCGGCCCGGCGTCGCGACGACGACGTGGGTGCCGCGCTTGAGGGCGCGGATCTGGCGGCCGTACTCCTGACCGCCGTAGATCGGCGTCACGACGAGACCGGCGTCGCGCCCGTAGCTGTGGAAGGACTCCGACACCTGCAGGCAGAGCTCGCGCGTCGGCGTGAGCACGAGGATCATCGGCGCGCCGGGTTCGGCGCCGAGCGTCCAGCGCTCGATGAGCGGCAGCGCGAAGGCGGCCGTCTTGCCCGTGCCGGTGGCGGCCTGGCCGAGGACGTCGCGGCCGGCGAGGATCGCCGGGATGGCGGCTTCCTGGATCGGGGTGGGCTCTTCAAAGCCGAGGGCGGAAAGGGAGGTGACGAGCTGTTCGGAGAGACCGAGTTCGGCGAAGGTTGCCATGGTTTTTCTAGTGTCCTTGAAGGGCGGTTTTTGAGGGGCAGCCTGGAGCCTCGCACATCAGGTCTCGAAGGTCTCGGAAGATGAGGCGGCAGCTGCGCACTGGGTCGGGAGCGCCCGATGGGCACTCCCGCGGGAGCGGCGTGCGTCGTGCACGCGGCGGCGTGTTCTGTTCGGGAGGGAGAAAAGGAATGCGCGCTTCATGCGCGCGCCGCCCTTCCCGAACGGGCGGCAAAAACGAAGGCCCGCTGCGGCGC
>NZ_DAVZJY010000191.1:0-4616 GCF_052272535.1 Sutterella sp.
TCCGGCGGCCGGCCCGCTGCGCATCCACCCCCCGGCACGCGACCGGAGCGGGCGGCTTTCGGATCAACTCTCCGCAAGGAGCGCAAGGATCTCTTCGCGGCTGAGGCGCGCCGAGACGTCCGAACCTTCGAGGAGCGCGTCCGCCAAGGACTTCTTCGTCGCGTGGAGCTCGAGGATCTGCTCCTCGATCGAGTTCGCGGCGACGAGCCGGTAGATCGTCACCGGGTTTTCCTGCCCGATGCGGTACGCACGGTCAGATGCCTGGTCCTCCACCGCAGGATTCCACCAGGGGTCGAGGTGGATCACGTAGTCTGCGGCCGTGAGGTTGAGGCCCGTTCCGCCCGCCTTGAGGCTGATGAGAAAGAGCGGCATGTCGCCGCGCTGGAACTGCGCGACGCGCTTGACGCGCTCGCCCGCGGGAGTCGCGCCGTCAAGGTACAGATACGGGATCCCGCGCTCATCGAGCGCCCGGCGGATCAACGCCAGGTGAGACGTGAACTGACTGAACACCAGCGCCCGGTGCCGGCCTTCGGCGAGATCGCCCACCAGATCGAGGAAGGCCGCGGTCTTCGACGAGGCCGCGCCGGCGTACTGCGCCTCGCCGAGAAGTTCGAGGCTGCAGGCGGCCTGACGAAGCTTCGTCAACTGCGCGAGCGCCTCGACCGGATTCATTTCGCCCTCGCCGATGCGCTTCGCCGCCTCCCCGCGGATGCGTTCATAGACGGCGCGCTCGTCGGCCGAGAGCTCCACGCGGAGCGTGATTTCGGTCTTCTCGGGGAGTTCGTCCAGAACCTCCGCCTTCGTGCGGCGGAGGATGAAGGGAGAGATGAGGCGCTGCAGGACCCGCTGACGGTCGCGGTCGCGGTTCTTTTCGACCGGAATCACGAAGCGTTCGGCGAATTGCCGCCGCGAACCGAGCAGCCCCGGGTTCGCAAACTCGAAGAGCGTCCAGAGCTCGGAGAGATGGTTTTGAAGCGGCGTGCCGGTGAGGAGCACGCGCGCGGAGCCCCTCAATTCCATCGCGGCCCGGGCGGTCTTCGTCTCGTGGTTCTTGATCGCATGGGCTTCATCCAACACGATCGTCCCCCAGGCGCGGGCCTTGAGCAGCTCGGAATCACCCGCCATGACGCCGTAGGAGACGAGGAGCACGTCGCCACCGGCCGCCGTCTGAACGGCGGCGGCGCGGTCCGTGACCTGGTTCACGACGACGGGCCTCAAGACCGGAGCGAAGCGCCTCAATTCATCCACCCAGTTGTAGAGGACGGAGGTGGGCGTCACGACGAGCGCGGGTCCCTCGTCGGTGCGCGCGATGAGAAGCGCGATCGTCTGGAGCGTTTTCCCGAGGCCCATGTCGTCGGCCAAAAGCGCACCCGCGCCCCAGCTCGAGAGGCGCGAGAGCCACTCGAAGCCCTCGATCTGGTAGGCGCGCAGGTCCGCGCGCAGCCCCGCGGGAACGGCGGGCGTCGCGTTGCGCGCCGCATGGATGCGGGCGACGAGCTTTTCATACGCCGCGTCGGCCTCGAGCTTCACGCCCGCGGCCTCCAGGTCCTCAAGCATCGGGGCGTTGAAGGCGGAGATCCCGACCGCGCCCGACTTCTCCCCGCGCGCGAACCCGTCGAAGAGCGCGAGCTGCCGGCGCAGACTCTCGGTCACGGCGACGTATTCGGCTCCTTCCAAGCGGATGAAGCCCGTCTTCGCCCCGTGCACCGCCCCGAGGAGCTCCGCGAAGCTCATCTGTGTCTTCGGACCGAACTTCAATTCGCCTTTAATCTGCAGCCAGTCACCGATGGTCTTGACGGAGAGCTGCAGCGAATCGGCCGAGAGCTTCGGCTGCCGGACGACGAACTCGGCGCCCTCGGGCCACTCAACCACGACGGTCTTCGAGAGAACGCGCGCAGCCTCGAGGAGCTCCAAACAGTCCGCCATGCCGAGGCGCCAGGTGTATTCGTCCTCGCGGTAGCCGGAGATGGGCTCAAGAGCCGCCGTGAGGGCTTCGAAATTCGCCGACTCCGCCTTGCGGTCTCGGGAGACCTGCACGGTGCGCCCCTTGACCGCCGCGGCGACGAAGTCGAGGCCCTGTCCCGGCCGGAAGACGACCTCAGCCTCCGGAATCGGCCGCACGACCGCCTTCGCGACGTATTCGCCTTCGCCAGACGCCGTGATGCGCAGCGTGATCTTCGCGTCGCCCGCACGCTTTTCGTCCGTTCCCTCCGCGTTTTTGAGAATGTCCGACATCACGGGCGTGAAGCGCGACAGCGTGCCGAGATAGGTCGAAAGCTTCTCTTCGGCCTCTGCGGGGAAGGCGTAGTTCACCTCCTCGAGGCCGCGGAGCATCTTGCGGTCGGCCTCGTCGGGTTCGATCACTTCGATGCGGTGGTCGCCCAATGTGCGCACGGAATACGCACTCCAATTGAGGCTGAAGCCGCTCACAAGGTTCGTGGAGACGCGGAAGGCTCCCTTTTTCTTCACGACCGTCAGCTGCAGCGGGGTCTTCACCACCTCGAGGCGTACGTCCGGCTTGACGGCGTTGTAGACGTTCGGATTTCCCACGAGCGCGAGGAGCGCCTTCACGGGCGCAAAGACCCAGCGCGACGTGCTCCCTCTCGGATGCACGAGCGTCTGCTGCACGAGCGTGTCGGCATCGCTCATGCCCGCGACGCCTTTCTGGAAGGCCGCCTTCGTGAGGTCCGTGCCCTTGGTCCAGCCGCCCGCCCGCATCTTCTGGACCTTCATCGTGATTTCGTAGCTTTTCGGATCCACGTAGTAGGCGATCCGCACGGCGGGTTCGTCTTCGGCCGTCTTCTTCGGGAGCCTCCCCGCACGGAGCGCCGCCTCGGCCGCGAGCCGATCGAGCACCCGCTCCCATTCGGGCTTGGCCGTGAAGAACGGCATCAAGGGCTTCATGCGGAAGCGCTCCTCGAGCGCCGCCGTCCGTTCGGGGTCGTCAAGGGGCGCAGACCACGCCAATTCGAAGACGGGCCAGAGGTGCAGGAACTGCTCGTCGAGCCGCTGAGCGCGGCGGTTCTCTACGGGTTGGAAGTAGTTCGCCGTAACGAGCCAGAAGGAGCGCGCGATCCACCCGCCCCTCATGAAGAGATCGTCTTGGTACTTCAGTGCGCGCTTCAAGTCCCCGTCCGCCCCAGCCGCAGCCGGCAGGCGCAGATACCAGAGCCGCGCGTCCTCCGCAATCTGCTTCAACTCAAGGAGCCCCGCAAGGCGCTTGCGGCTCTCGAGCGCCTCGTGGTCGCGGCAGAGCGCGGCCGCGTAGAACCAGTTCGAAGGCGGATTGGCGAAGAGGCGCTTGGAGCCCTTGAGCTTCAACGCCTGCACCATGTGCGCGGCGGCCTCCTTCGAGGGTCGATCCTCCGTCATGGCGCAGACGGCCGCAATGATCTCCGCTTCGGCCGTGCCGCCCTTGAGCGCGGCGAGACACGCCTTGGGGTCGCCCTTCCGCAGGAAGTCGCACTGGTAGACGAACCAGTCGTGGAGGGCCGCGTGAAGGCTCCGTTCCTTGACGCCTTCAAGAAGCGGGCCGCGCAGCCGCCCGAGAACCTCCGGGCCGTCGACGCCCTCCGTCGCGCCGGTGTAAAGATTCCAGGAGGGAGCCGTCAGCGCGATCTCTTCGAGCGCGGGCACGATGGCCTTCACGAAGACCTCGGGGAGCGCTTCGAAAAGCGCCGTCCAGTCGCGGGGGGTCTCCCCGGACGGCCGGAGCGCGGACAGATCGAGCGCGAGGAGCAGGAAGCGCGCCCGTTCGGCAGTGAAGAACGCCTTCACCGCCGCGCTCGAAACGCCTTCGGGCACCACCGGCGGAACCGGCGCACCGTGGAGGAAGGCGCAGAAGGAGATGAAGAACCTCTGTGCGAGGCGGGAAGCCTCGTCACAATCATCATCCTCCGAATCGTTCAACCTCGCGGGGGCTTGCGCCGCCCAGCCGGGCTCAGCGTCGGCAGCCGCCTTGACGAACCCTGCGGGCGTGATCGACCAGGCGTCCTGTAGCCTTCCCTGGAACCAGGTGGAGTCGGCAAACCCGGCGGAACGGAGCGGGTCGAGCTTTCCGTAGACGTTCTGGTTCACTTCGGGAAAGAGTCGTTTCACCACATTTCCGATGGTGTAGCTCCAACAAGCGGAGGGCAGGAACGCAAGGGCGAAAAGCAGCTTGCGTGAGACTTCGGAAGCGGACGAGGCGCGGGTGGATGAGCGGCGGGAGGGGCGGGGCATGGGTGCAGGATTTACAGAAAAAAACCGCCCGGAGACGGGCAGCCGATCAAGACTGCCCGCCTCCGGGCGAAATGTCAAACGCCGGCTTCTACGCCTGCGCGCTCCCGGTTCCCGGAAGAACGCCTTGAATCGCCTCCCGGCGGAGCTTCTCCAATTCACCAACGGCGTATTCCGTGACGTCCTCGAAGCCCGCCCCGTCCGCGCGCCGGCGGTAGACGGTGCCGCCGTCACCCGTGACGCAGGGCGCGGCCTCGGGAATGACGTTGACCACGTCGGCGAGCGCAAGCCTCAGGTACTCCGTGAAGGGAACCTCGGGATCAACGAAGATCCAGCCGGAGTCGGAGTCGTCCACTTCGCCGCCGTATTGGAATCCGCAGCACTCGCTGCGGCCCTCC
>NZ_DAVZJY010000192.1:0-4508 GCF_052272535.1 Sutterella sp.
AGCCTGCCGCCGCGCCGAAGCCGCGGCCGGCCGCGCCCGGGGCGACGCTGAGCTCCTCGGCCGCGCCGCCGACACGTGCTGGCCCGTTGATCAGATGAAGACCCGCGCGATGCTCGAGAGCCACCTCAAGCGCCACCCCGACGACGCCTTCGTGCTCCTCATCTACGCGCGCGTCGAGCAGCGGCTCGGTCGGCGCGCCCAGGCGGTCGAAGCGCTCGACCGCGCCATGAAGAAGCCCGCCGAGGATCCACGCATCCCCTTCAACGCGGGGCAGCTCGCCGCGGACCTCCACGAACCGCAGCGCACCGAGAAGTACTTCAGTGAATACGTCCGTCTGCTGCGCGAGCAGAGCGGGGGCGAAGCGGACCTCTCGCGCCTCGAGGTGTGGCTGCGCATGGGCGAGGCGGCGCTCACGCAGCAGGCTCCGGCGCGCGCGGCGGAGTACTTCGCCCAGCTCCAGAGCGGTCCCTTCGCCGCACAGGCGCGCATCCACGAGGCGCTCGCGCTCGCCGACCTCGGCCGCGGCGACGAAGCGCTCGAGCGGCTCGAGCGCGGCCGCAGAGCGCTCCCCCTCGACGCCCCCGTGCTCTACGGCGCCGAATCGCAGCTTCTTCTCGAGCTCGGCCGCCCCGCCGACGCCCTCGCGCTCATGCGCAAGGCCGTCGTCGAACACCCCGACGAACCCGACGTGCTCTACGAAACCGCGATGCTCGAGGAGAATGCGGGCGATTCCGACGCGGCCGAGAAGCACCTGCGGGCGCTCATCACGCTCAGTCCCGCCCATGTCCAGGGCCTCAACGCCCTCGGCTACCTCTACACCGTGCGCAACGCCCACCTCAAGGAGGCGCGCGAACTGCTCGAGCGCGCCTACAAGGCCGAGCCGCTCGACCCGTACATCCTCGACTCGATGGGGTGGCTCTCCTTCCGCGAAGGCCGCTTCAGGGCCGCGGCGGAATTCACCGCCGCCTCGCTCAAGCGCCTCTGGGACGAGGAGGTGGCGGCCCACCTCGTTGAAATCCTCGCCGCCGACGGACGGCGCGCCGAAGCCGAAGCCGCGCTCGGCGAAATGAGCGCCCACGGCTCGGCGCAAGCCGCCGCGAAGCTCGCGGCCCGCCTCGGCCTCACGCCGCCTCCGGCGGCCGGGAGCGCGAAGTGACCGCGCGCCGCACGCTCCTCACGCTCGCAGCGCTCCTGCCCTTCCTCGCGGCGGGCTGCGCCGTCGCCCCCGCGAACGCGCGCCGCTGGCGCGGGCGGTTCGCCTTCTCGGCCGAACTCGAGGGCGGCGCCGAGCGGCAGTCCGGGCGCTTCGAGCTCACGGACTCGCGCGAACTCCTGCGGCTCGACCTCCTCACGCCCCTCTCGGGAATCCTCGCCCGGATCGAGGAGACGCCCCGCGGCGCCTCCTTCTCCCGCGGCGGGACGGACGAACCCGTCGTCGCGGCGGACCTCGACGAACTCCTCATGCGGCTCCTCGGCTTCACGCTGCCCGTGCGCGAGCTCCGCGACCTCCTCGCCGCGGGCCCGGCGGCGCCCGACGCGCTCGAAGCGGACGGCTGGCGCTGCCGCATCCTCGCGCGCCGTGCCGACGGCTCGGCGAAGCGCCTGCGCATCGAGCGTGCGGCCGGCCCCCGGATGACCCTCACTGCAGTGACGGATGATGACGACTGACCCCTCCACCTCCGCTGCGGCGCGCACGCCGCACATGCTCCTCGGGCTGCCCGCTCCGGCGAAGCTCAACCTCTTTCTTCACGTGATCGGCCGGCGCGCCGACGGCAAGCACCTCCTCGAATCGATCTTCATCCTGATCGACCTCGCCGACACGGTGGACCTCACGGAGCTCCCCGCAGGCCGCATCGAGCGCACGGGCGACCTCGAGTGCGCCCCCGAGGCGGACCTCTGCTGGCGCGCGGCCGAGGCGCTGCGCGCCGCGGCCGGTCCGGCGGCGGCCGAGAAGGGCGTGCGGATCCGCGTCGAGAAGCGCATCCCGGCGGGCGCGGGCATGGGGGGCGGGAGCTCGGACGCGGCGACGACCCTCATCGGCCTCAACCGGCTCTGGGAGCTCGGGCTCGACCGCGCCGAACTCGCGCGGATCGGAGAGACGCTCGGCGCCGACGTGCCCTTCTTCATCCACGGTCAAAACGCGTTCGTCGAAGGGATCGGCGAACGCGTCTCGCCCCTCTTCGTCCCTCCGGCCGAATACGCCGTCATTTGGCCCGGACGCGGTGTTTCCACTGCGAAAATTTTCGCCTCTCCTTCCTTGACAAGAGATAGCGAATCACAGAGAATACGTGTCTTTTCCGACCTCCTCCGGAACCGTTGGCCCGAGCTTCCCGGCCGCAACGACCTGCAGAAGACTGCAGCCGCCATTGAGCCCGTGATCCTCGATGCTCTTGCCGCACTCGCGCCTTTGGGCGGCGAGACGCGCATGACCGGTTCCGGCAGCGCCGTCTTCGCTCTGATCCGTCCCGGCTCCCCCGAGCCTGCCCTCGAGATGAATCGCCTGCCTGCAGGTTGGCGCTTCTTCAGCGTCCGCAGCCTTCGAGAGCATCCGCTTCGGGCCTGGACGCAGGATGCCGGAGCAATAGGGGTGTAGCCAAGCGGTAAGGCACCGGATTTTGATTCCGGCTACCGAAGGTTCGATTCCTTCCACCCCTGCCAAATCCAACGGCCAGAGACGGCCTGCGGAGCGCCCTGGCGGCCCCTTCGCCAGTCTCAACCCACCCCAAGCGAGAGCAGAAATCATGGTCCCCATGGTGCCGGAAAGCATGATGGTCTTTGCAGGCAATGCCAATCCCAAGCTTGCCCAGGCCGTTACTGAATATCTCCACATCCCCCTTGGCCGCGCGTCGGTCACGCGCTTCAGCGACGGCGAAGTGAGCGTCCAGCTCCTCGACAACGTCCGCGGCAAGGACGTGTTCGTCCTGCAGAGCACCTGCGCCCCGACGAACGACAACCTGATGGAGCTGATGATCATGGTGGATGCGCTCAAGCGCTCGTCCGCCCGCCGCATCACCGCCGCCATCCCCTACTACGGCTACGCCCGCCAGGACCGTCGTCCGCGCTCTGTGCGCGTCGCGATCTCCGCGAAGGTCGTCGCCAACATGCTCCAGTCCGTCGGCGTCGACCACGTCCTCACGATGGACCTGCACGCCGACCAGATCCAGGGCTTCTTCGACGTTCCGGTGGACAACATCTACGCGACGCCGGTGCTGCTCGCCGATCTGCGCTCGCGCCACCTCGAGAACCCGATCGTCGTCTCGCCCGACGTGGGTGGCGTCGTGCGCGCCCGCGCGCTCGCCAAGGCGATCGAAGCTGATCTCGCGATCATCGACAAGCGCCGTCCGCGCGCCAACGTCGCCGAGATCATGAACATCATCGGCGACGTTGCGGGCCGCACCTGCATCATCACCGACGACATCGTCGACACGGCCGGCACGCTCTGCAACGCCGCCGGCGCGCTCAAGGAACGCGGCGCCCTCGGCGTCGTCGCCTACATCACGCACCCGGTGCTCTCCGGCGCTGCGGTCGAGCGCATCACCAATTCCGCTCTGGACGAGCTCGTGGTGACGGACACGATTCCGCTCTCCCCGGCCGCCCAGGTCTGCCCGAAGATCCGCCAGGTCTCCTGCGCCGCGATCATCGGCGAAACCCTTTCGCGCATCGCGCGCGAGGCCTCCGTGAGCAGCCTGTTCACGGACTAAAAACCCCCGAGGCGGCAGGAGTTGGTCGCGATTCCCGCCGCCCGATTTTTCTTCATCACATTCACTCCTGAGGAGTTTCCAATGAAAGTCATCGCCACCACGCGCAAGGCGCAAGGTACGGGTGCGAGCCGCCGTCTGCGTCGTGCGGACAAGCTGCCGGGCATCATCTACGGCGGCAACGAGCCCGCTGCGCCGATCGAACTCGAACACAATCCGATCTTCTTCGCCCTGCGCAAGGAGAAGTTCCACGCTTCGATCCTGACGATGGAGCTTGACGGCAAGGAACAGCTCGTGGTTCTCCGCGACTTCCAGATGCATCCGTACAAGCCGCAGGTCATGCACATCGACTTCCAGCGCATCAGCCCGGACGAAGAAGTCACGATGCGCGTGCCGCTGCACTTCACCGGCGACGAGCTGAGCCCGGCCGTCAAGGTCGACAAGTGCATCATCTCGCACACGGTCTCCTACGTCGAAGTGGCCTGCCTGCCGCGCGACCTGCCCGAGTTCATCGAGGTCGACCTCTCCAAGATGGAGTCCGGCATGACGCTGCACTCCTCCGAGCTCACGGTTCCGGCCGGCGTGCGCGTCGTCACTGACAGCGTCGTCGCCTCCGTGATCACCCCGGTCGAGGAAGAGATCGCCGCCCCGGCCGACGCCGCTGCTGCTCCGGCCGACGGCGCCGCTGCTCCGGCCGCTGCTCCGGCCGCCGCCCCGGCGAAGTAATCCGCTCCGAGGCGAGGCGCGCTCCACCCAAAGCGGAGTGCGCCGGTCCCACGAGGCCCGCACGGCGCCCCAAGGCGCCGCAGC
>NZ_DAVZJY010000193.1:0-4421 GCF_052272535.1 Sutterella sp.
CGATGATAGTTGGTTGTATTTCCAGTGAAAGTAGGTCATCGCCAGGCTCCCTACATAGAAGGCCCCTGTTGATTCGCTCAGCAGGGGCCTTTGCTTGTCTGCGCTTCCGGTACTGCAGGTACAATCATCTGCTTCACACCCGGGCCTTCGCCCGGGGTCCGGATTCCTCGTCTTCTGAAGCATGATCTTCAAGCGTTCACTGATCTCCGAGCTCGCCAACGTCGCGGGCGGGGTCTTCACCGTGCTCTTCACGATCGTCCTCGCCGTCGCCATGGTGAACTTCCTCAACATGGCCGCTGGCGGCAGCGTGGACCACTCGGCCGTCTTCCAGCTCGTGCTCTACAACGCGCTCGTGAACATGCCGCCGCTGCTCGCCGCCTCGCTCTTCATCGCCGTGATGATGACGATGATGCGCTCCTGGCAGGACAACGAGATGGTGGTGTGGTTCTCCTCGGGCGGGCGGTCCCTGCTTTCCTGGATCGGTCCGGTGCTGCGCTTCGCGCTTCCCGTTTGCATCTTCATCGCGCTGCTCTCGATCGTGGTCGCCCCCTGGGCGCGCGCCGAGACGCAGAAGCTCCGGACGGCCTTCGTGCAGCGCGACGACGTGAACGCCATCTCTCCGGGGCGCTTCATTGAGGCGCAGGGCGGCCGGCGCGTCTTCTTCATCGAGTCCGCGGGCGACACGCCGAGCTCCGTGAGCCGCATTTTCGTCGCCGAATCGGGCCGCACCCAGGACTCCGTCGTCACCGCCGAGCGCGGCACGGTCGAGGTGAACGCCGACGGCGACCGCTACGTCATCCTCAAGGACGGCGCGCGCTATGAGACCGACAGGGCGACCTCTGCGACGCGCGTCGTCGAGTTCGACGACTACGGCGTACGCCTCGACATCAAGGTGGACGACGTCTTCCGCTCGACCAAGGCGAATTCGCAGCCCCTCTCGGTCCTTCTCGCGATGCCCACGCCGGGCAACCAGGCCGAGCTCCTCTGGCGCCTCACCTGGCCCATTGCGGCCCTCAACCTCGTGCTCCTCGCGATACCGCTCTCGTGCACCTCGCCGCGTGCGGGCAGAAGCCTCAACCTGCTGATGGCCGCGCTCATCTTCATCCTCTACCTCAACGGACTCTCGATCGCCGAGAGCTGGGTGTCGCAGGAGAAGATTTCGATGATTGCGGCGCTCCTTCTTCTCAACGGCTCGGTCCTCCTCGTGGCGGTGCTGCTCTTCGTGCGCCGCGTCTGGCTCACGCGGTGGACGCCCAAGTGGATGACCCTCTGGTACTGGCGCGGCCGGCGCCTCTCGGGAGGTTCGCGATGAAGGTCATTGCCCGTCAGTTCACCAAGGACATCCTCTTATCGACGCTCTTCGTGCTGATCGTGCTCATCGCGCTCTTCGCGTTCTTCGGCCTGATCGGTCAGATGGACGAGGTGGGCCGCAATGAATACGACCTCGCGACGGCCTTTCTGCTCACGGGACTCACGCTCCCGCAGCGCGCCTACGAGCTCTCGCCTCTGGCGGTGCTCCTCGCCGCGGTCTACACGATGTCGCGTTGGGCGTCCACGTCGGAATTCACGGTGCTGCGCGCCGCGGGCATGTCGCCGGTCAGGCTCGCCGCCATGCTCGTCGTCCCCGGGCTCGTGCTCCTCGTCTCGACCTACGTCCTCGGCGAGGTGGCCGCGCCCTGGGCGATGCGCTACTCGACCGAGGTGCGCTCGGCGAACGACCCCACGCTCACCGCGCGGGGCTACAACTCGGGCGCATGGGTGCGCGACCTCACGAAGACTCCCGACGGGACAGAAGTGGACCGCTTCATCAACATCTCCTCCATCTCCGCGGCCAATCGCCTCGAGACGGGCGCCTGGCGCGTCTTCGAATTCAACGACGCGGGCAAGCTCTCGCGCATCGTGCGCGCCGAGTCGGGCGTCTTCACGCCCGGGAAGGGCTGGACGCTCAGGAACGCCGTCGAGACGATCTACCCGAAGCTCGACCGCGACAAGGAGAATCCGCAGCAGGCGCCCCTCGTGCGGCGCACCGCGGCTGAACTCCCCCTCGCTTCGACGGTGACCCCCGAGATTCTCGGCGTGATGATGACCAAGCCCGAGCGCATGGCGATGCTCGACCTCTCGAGCTACATCGCGCATCTCGATCGGGTGAACCAGGTCTCCGACCACTACCGCTCCGTCTTCTGGTCGAAGGCCTTCTATCCGGTGGGCGTGCTCGTGATGCTTGCGATCTCGATGCCCTTCGGCTACCTGAACGCCCGCTCGGGCGGCGTCGCGATCAAGATCTTCCTCGGCGTGCTGATCGGCATCGCCTTCTATGCGCTCAACAACCTCTTCTCCTACCTTTCGGCCGCCGCGAGTGCGCCGCCCGCACTGATGGCGGCCGTGCCGAGCGTCTTCATGCTCGGCGCCTCCGCGCTCGCGCTCTGGTGGGTCGAGCGGCGCTAGGGGCGCCTCCCTCCTGAAAAAACAAACGCCGTCCCGTTGCCGGGGCGGCGTTTGTTTTTTCCCTTTTGCGCTCAGCGCCCGCGCTTCGCGCGGGCGGACTTGTGCGCGGCGAGGAAGCTCTTGAGCGCCCGACCGGTCGCCGTTTTGCGGCGCGCCACGTCCGCGGGAACGCCCTCGGCGACGACGCGCCCGCCGCTCGAGCCGCCTTCGGGGCCGAGATCGATCACCCAGTCCGCGTCGGCGACGACGTCGAGGTTGTGCTCGATCACGACGACCGTGCTCCCGGCGTCCACGAGCCGCGAGAGCACGCCCGTGAGCTTCGCGACGTCGGCCATGTGCAGCCCCACGGTCGGCTCGTCGAGCACGTAGAGCGTGTGCGGCGCGCGCGCTGAGAAGGCGCCGTCGGTGCGGACCTTGGCGAGCTCGGTGACGAGCTTGATGCGCTGCGCCTCGCCCCCGGAAAGCGTGGGCGAGGGCTGCCCGAGCGTGAGGTACCCGAGCCCGACGTCCTGCATGAGCTTGAGCGGGTGCGCAATCGCAGGCATGGCGGCGAAGAACTCCACCGCCTCGTCCACCTCCATCTCGAGCACGTCTCCGATCGAACGGTCTTTCCACCTGACGTCGAGCGTCTCGGCGTTGAAGCGCTTGCCCGCGCACGCCTCGCAGAGCACCTTCACGTCGGGGAGGAAGTTCATCTCCACCGTGCGCAGTCCCTGGCCCGCGCAGACGGGACAAGCGCCCTCGGTCTTGTTGAAGGTGAAGCGACCCGGACCGTAGCCGCGTTCCTTCGCCTCATTGGTCGAGGCGAAGAGGTCGCGGATCGCCGTCATCACGCCGACGTACGTGGCCGGACACGAGCGCGGATTCTTGCCGATCGGCGTTTGGTCCACCTCGAGCACGCGTCCGACGGCTTCGGCTCCCTCGATGGCGGCGAGACCGACGGGCGGGAGCGCCGGGTCCTCGAGGCGGCGGCGGAGGTTCTCAAAGAGCACTTCGCGGCAGAGCGTGGACTTCCCGGATCCCGAGACGCCCGTCACCACCGTGAGGCGTCCGAGCGGAACCGCGAGCTCCGGGATCGAGAGGTTGCGCGCCGAGACGTCCCTGAGCACGAGCCTGCGGCTCTCGGGATCGGGGGCGCGCACGGGCACGCCCGTGTGGGGGAGCGGGTGGGCGAGCATGCGGCCGGTGGGGGAGTCGGGGACCGCAGCCACGTCCTCGACCGTCCCTTCGGCCATGAGCCGTCCGCCGCGCGCGCCCGCGCCCGGACCAATGTCGATCACGTGGTCGGCGCTGCGGATCGTCTCCTCGTCGTGCTCGACGACGAGGAGCGTGTTGCCCTTCCTCGTGAGTGAGGCGATGGCGCGCAGGAGCATCGCGTTGTCGCGCGGGTGCAGTCCGATCGTCGGTTCGTCGAGCACGTAGCACACGCCCCGCAGGTTCGTGCCGAGCTGGCTCGCGAGGTGGATGCGCTGCGTTTCGCCCCCGGAGAGCGTCGGGGCGCTGCGCCCGAGCGTGAGGTAGTCGAGCCCCACCTCGGCGAGGAACGCGAGGCGCGAGCGGATTTCGGCGAGCGCGTCGCGCGCGATCGCGGCGCTGCGGGGGTCGAGCTTGAGGCCGTCCAACCACTTCGCCGCCTCGACCGCGGTCATCGCGCAGACCTCCTGGATCGCGCGGCCCTGCCAGAGGACAGCGCGGGCGACGGCGTTGAGGCGCGCGCCGCCGCAGTCGGGGCAGACCACTTCAGGTTCGTCCGCAGAGGCCGAGAACTCCTCGGCCATCGCTTCGCCCTTCTTCACGGCGCGGCGGATCGCCTGCGTGAGCACGCCGTAGCCCGAGCAGGTCGGGCAGGCGCCCATTTCGGAGTTGTAGGAGAAGAGCCGCGGGTCGAGCTCCGGGAGGCTTCTGCCGCATACGGGGCAGGCGCGCTCGAGCGAATAAAGTTCGCCCGCCTCGAGGGCGCGCAGCCCCGGGGCGAC
>NZ_DAVZJY010000194.1:0-4413 GCF_052272535.1 Sutterella sp.
GCCGGCGGGGTTCGGACGTCTCCGCGGGGAAGGTGATCGTGAAGCGCGGCGAGCGCCTCACGCCCGCCGTGATCGGGCTCATCGCCGCGGTCGGGCGCGCCTACGTCACGGTGTACCGCAAACTGCGCGTCGGGGTCTTCTTCTCGGGCGACGAACTCGTGCAGCCCGGCGAACCCCTCCGTCCGGGCGGCATTTACAACTCCAACCGCTTCATGCTGAGGAGCCTCCTGCAGACGCTCGGCTGCGAAGCGACCGACCTCGGCTCCATTCCCGACAACCTCGAGGCGACGAAGCGCGCGCTTCTTCACGCCGCGGAAACCTCCGACGTGATCCTCACGACGGGCGGCATGTCGGTGGGCGAAGAGGACCACATCAAGCCCGCCGTCGAGGCGCTCGGCCGCATCGACCTCTGGCGCGTGAAGTTGAAGCCCGGCAAGCCCCTCGCCTTCGGGCGCGTGGGCGAGGTTCCCTTCGTGGGGCTCCCCGGGAACCCCGTTTCCGGGTTCGTGGTCTTCCTGATGATGGCGCGCCCCTTCCTCATGCGCTGCATGGGACTTTCGGCCGTACGCCTGCAGCCCCTCAAGATCCGCGCGGACTTTGACTGGGCGAAGCCCGGCGACCGTGAGGAGTTCGTGCGCGTGCGGCGCAACTTCGAGGGCGGGCTCGACCTCTACCACATGCAGAATTCGCAGGTGCTTTCGTCGTGCGCCTGGGCCGACGGCCTCGTGGACATCCCCGCGGGGGCATCGGTGGCGCGCGGCGACGTGGTCGACTACTACCCCTTCGCGCAGTTTTTTGCGTGACATCCCCGATTCGCCATTTTTTGAGAAGGAAACAGAAGTTGCAGATCAAGGTGCTCTATTTTGCAAGCTTGCGCGACAAGGTCGGCCGCGGCGAAGAGACGGTTGAACTCCCGGGCGAAGCGACGACGCTCGCGGGCGTGCGCGAGGCGCTCGTCGCCCGCGGCGCCCCCTGGGACGCGGCGTTCGCGAACCTCAGGCGCATCCGCGGCGCCGTGAATCAGGAGATGGCCGATGATGTCGCGGCCGTGAAGGCGGGCGACGAAGTCGCCTTCTTCCCGCCCGTCACCGGCGGCTGAGGAGAGGCGCCGTGGCGAAGACCCTGATCCGCGTGGGCCCGGAGGACTTTTCCGTTGAAGCAGAGCTCGCGGCCGTGCGGCGCGAAAGCCCCTCGGCGGGCGGCGTCGTCTCGTTCGTTGGCGTCGTGCGCGACGCCAACGACGGCGCGCGCGTCTCCAAGATGACGCTCGAGCACTATCCGGGCATGACCGAGAAGGCGCTCGCGAAGATCGTCGAGAAGGCGCGCGAGCGTTTTCACCTCATCGACGTCGTGGTGATCCACCGCGTGGGCGAACTTCAGGTGGGCGATCAGATCGTGCTCTGCCTCGTCTCGGCCGCGCACCGCGGCGAAGCCTTCCAAGGGTGCGAGTACGTCATGGACTGGCTGAAGACCGAGGCGCCCTTCTGGAAGCGGGAGACCACGCCGGAGGGCGAGCGCTGGGTGGACGCGCGGGAGTCCGACGATCACGCCCGAGCCCGTTGGGCCTAGCGGAGCGGACCCAATCCCGTCCACTTGAATTTGCAACCCTTTGTAACGGGGCGCGTTCCTACCGGGGACGCGCCCTTGAACTTTCTCGGGACCGTCTCCATATGAATGTCATGTCCGGGAGGGCGGGGCCCCGCTGAGGCGCCGCACTCCCGAATGAACCGCTGCGCCCGCGGGACGGGCGCGCGGCAAAAGGAGATTTCAGACATATGCGTCAAGACAAGCTCACGACGAAGTTCCAGGATGCCCTCGGAGAGGCGCAGTCCATTGCGCTCGCCCATGACAACCAGATCATGGAGCCCCTGCATCTCCTGAGTGCCGTCCTCGCCGACACCGAGGGTTCGAGCCGTAGCCTTCTCGAGCGTGCGGGCGTCAACATTGCGCGCCTCGCGCGCGACGTCAACGACGCCATCGACCGTCTGCCGAAGGTGACGGGTCAAGGCGGCGACATCCAGGTTTCGCGCGACCTCATGAACCTCCTCAACCTCACGGAAAAGGAGGCGATGAAGGCGGGCGACGAGTTCATTTCGACCGAAATGTTCCTGCTCGCCCTCACGGAGGACCGCACGGAGGCCGGGCGCCTCGCCAAGGAGGCGGGCCTCACCCGCCGCGCGATGGAGGAGGCGATCAAGGCCGTGCGCGGTTCCGACAAGGCGGACAACCCCGACGCCGAGAACCAGCGCGAGGCTCTGAAGAAGTACACGATCGACCTCACGCAGCGCGCCCGCGAAGGCAGGCTCGACCCGGTGATCGGCCGCGACGACGAAATCCGCCGCACGATGCAGATTCTGCAGCGCCGCACGAAGAACAACCCCGTGCTGATCGGCGAACCGGGCGTCGGCAAGACCGCCGTCGTCGAGGGGCTCGCACAGCGCATCGTCAACAACGAAGTGCCCGATACGCTGCGCGGCAAGACCATCCTCTCGCTCGACATGGCGGGCCTCATTGCGGGCGCCAAGTACCGCGGCGAGTTTGAAGAGCGCCTGAAGAAGCTCCTCAAGGAAGTGACCGACCAACAGGGCCGCGTGATTCTCTTCATCGACGAGATCCACACGGTCGTGGGCGCGGGCAAGACCGAAGGCAGCATGGACGCGGGCAACATGTTGAAGCCCGCCCTTGCGCGCGGCGAACTCCATGTGATCGGCGCCACGACGCTCGACGAGTACCGCAAGTACGTCGAGAAGGACGCCGCCCTTGAGCGCCGCTTCCAGAAGGTCATGGTGGACGAGCCCTCGGTTGAGGACACGATCGCCATTCTGCGCGGCCTGCAGGAGAAGTACGAGGCGCACCACGGCGTCGAGATCACGGACCCTGCAATCGTCGCGGCCGCCGAGCTCTCGCACCGCTACATCACCGACCGCTACCTCCCCGACAAGGCGATCGACCTGATCGATGAGGCCGCGGCCCGCGTGAAGATGGAGATCGACTCCAAGCCCGAGGCGCTCGACAAGCTCGACCGCCGTCTGATTCAGCTCAAGATCGAGCGCGAGGCGATGAAGAAGGAGACGGACGACGCCTCCAAGAAGCGCCTTGCCGCGATCGAAGAAGAAATCGCCAAGCTCTCGCGCGAGTACTCCGACCTCGAAGAGGTCTGGAAGAAGGAGAAGAGCGAAGCGTTGGGCGAGAAGTCCGTGCGCGACGAGATCGACCGCGTGCACCGTCAGATGGACGAGTACAAGAGGAAGGCCCAGTACGAGAAGCTCGCCGAGCTCCAGTACGCGGTTCTTCCGAAGCTTGAGGAGAAGCTCAAGCGCGCCGAAAAGGCCGAGAAGGAGACCCAGAAGGGCGAGGCGAAGACGGGTCCGAAGCTCCTGCGCACGAGCGTGGGCGCCGAAGAGATCGCCGAGGTCGTGAGCCGCGCCACGGGCATTCCGGTTTCGAAGATGATGGAGGGTGAACGTCAGAAGCTCCTGCACATGGCCGAAGCCCTTGAGAAGCGCGTGGTCGGCCAGGACGAGGCGGTGCGCCGCGTCACGGAGACGATTCTGAGAAGCCGCGCCGGCCTCTCGGATCCGAACCGCCCGTACGGCAGCTTCCTCTTCCTCGGGCCCACGGGCGTGGGCAAGACCGAGCTCACGAAGGCGCTCGCCGAATTCCTCTTCGACACGGACGAGGCGATGATCCGCATCGACATGAGCGAGTTCATGGAGAAGCACAGCGTCGCACGTCTGATCGGTGCGCCTCCGGGATACGTCGGCTACGAAGAGGGCGGCTACCTGACGGAGGCCGTCCGCAGGAAACCCTATTCGGTGATTCTTCTCGATGAAGTCGAGAAGGCCCATCCGGACGTCTTCAACGTGCTTCTGCAGGTCCTCGACGACGGCCGCATGACCGATGGTCAGGGCCGGACGGTGGACTTCAAGAACACCGTGATCGTCATGACGTCGAACCTCGGCGCCCATGAAATCATGGAGATGACGGGCGAGCCGCACGAGAAGGTGAAGGACGCGGTGATGCAGGAGGTGCGCCAGCACTTCCGTCCCGAGTTCGTCAACCGCATCGACGAGATCGTGGTCTTCAATTCGCTCGACGCGGCGAACGTGAGGAAGATTGCCGAAATCCAGCTCACGTCGCTCAGGAAGCGCATGACCGAGCAGCAGATCGGGCTCATCGTCACCGACGCCGCCCTGGATGAAATCGCCAAGGTCGGGTTCGATCCGCAGTTCGGCGCTCGGCCTCTGCGCCGCGCCATCCAGGACCGCATCGAGAACGGCATCGCGCGGCTCCTGCTCGAAGGCAAGGCCGGTCCCGAGGACACCGTCAAGGTGGACGTGGCCGAAGAGGACTTCACCTTCACCGTCGAGAAAAAGACGGAGGAGAAGAAGGCCTGAGGCGGGGATCCCGAAG
>NZ_DAVZJY010000195.1:0-4408 GCF_052272535.1 Sutterella sp.
GACGCGGTGGGTGCTCTTCAACGAGCTCAAGGCGACGGGGCTTCCCGTCGAGACGTGGAGCGGCGCTCAGACGAAGCTCAACCGCCATGCGTTCGGCGTGGAGAAGGAGCATTGGCTCGATGCGCTCTGCGTGGGACGGATCAACGGCGTGGTGATTCCGAAGGGACTCAACGTCCTGGAGATCAAATGCACGGGGCGCGGGAGCTACCAACGCACGCGCGTCACGAAGTACGGCTTCCCGCGCGGGTATCTGATGCGGCGGAAGTTCGTTCACGGCTTCGTCACCGGCGACATGGTGGAGGCGAACGTCCCCAAGGGGAAGAAGGCCGGCCTGAGGTGCGGCCGCGTTGTGGTGCGCGCCTCAGGTTCCTTCAACATCCAGACGCCGGAGGGCGTCATTCAAGGCGTCAGTTGGAAATACTGCCGGCTGATCTCACTCAACGACGGATATGGGTATGCGTGGTTGCGCCCCGCACCTCATTCCTCCCCTGCCTGAAGTCAGGGGTCTCCTGAGTTTTTTTGACGAGGACGGCGCTTCCTCCCCTGTCTGAAGACATAGGTTTCCTCGCCGATTTTCTATGAAGCGCGGGCAGGGCGCGCGCACGCCCCGAAGCGCTGCCGCCGGCCGCGTTCCGCCCGTCCGGTCGTTATTTAAATCGGACCGCATCAGGGTGTTAAAGACAAGTCAACGAAAAAACGATTTGTCAACTAAATAACGTTCCGATTAATAACTTACCCAAGAAGCGGGCTGATCCAAGCTCACCGCGTGAGGTCGTATTCCGGGCGGTAGGTCGTGGACTTGACGTCCACGAGGCCGAGGACCGTGTGCCAGAGGCTCTCCTGCGTCACCTCGCCCGAAGCGCGGGCCCGGAGCTTCTCGCGGCTGATGTGGAAGGTCTTCGCCCATCCGTCGTTCATCCAGAAGACGGCGGGCACCTGGGTCTGTTCGGCCGGAGCCATCCACCACGGAGCGCCGTGCAGGAAGAGGCCTGACTCACCGAGCGACTCACCGTGGTCAGAGAGGTATAGAAGCCCCGCGTCGATGCGGTTCGAGGCACCCTCGAGCGTGCGGATCATTTCTGCGAGGACGTGGTCCGTGTAGCGGATCGAGTTGTCGTAGGCGTTCACGACCGTCTCGCGCGGGCAGCCGCCCAAATCCGCGTCGGTGCATTCGGGCCGGAAGGCCTTCCTGGCGTCGTCCGAACGCCGGTAGTAGGCGGGCCCGTGCGACCCCATCATGTGGAGGAAGAGTACGGTTGGGCGGTCGGCGGGGAGAACTTCGAGTTCGCGCTTCAATTCATCCACGAGCGCCGCGTCCATGCATTCCCCGTCGGGGCAGTTCTTCGGGTCGGCGGCCTGACGGGTCGGGACGCCCGCGCAGGCGCCCTTGCACCCCGACTGGTTGTCCACCCAGAGGACGTTCACGCCCGCACGGTGCAGCAGCGCCGGGAGCTGCTCCTCGGAGAGGATGCGTTCGCGGTTGTAGTCGCTCCGGCCGATGCGGCTCATCATGCAGGGCAGCGACACGTCCGTCGACGTCCCGCAGGCGGTGACGTGGGGGAAGTTGAGGACGGGGAGCGTCTTGAGTTCGGGCGTCGTGTCGCGGGCGTACCCGTTGAGGCCCCAGTTCTGCGCGCGGGCGGTCTCGCCCACCACGACCACGAGGACGGCAGGCCGCGTGACCTTGGCTTCGAGCTTCGGCGCCGGGTCCACGATGATCCTCGGGCGGTTCAGTTCGGGGGAGGCGTCTGCGGCGAGGGTCCTCAGGCCCGAGTAGAAGACGTTCACCGGCGCGATCTGGTAGCGCAGCGTCTTGTCCTGGCGCATCGCGCCCGCGAAGGACTGGAAGTTGAGGCCGATCACGGCGACGCCGAGGGCGGCGAGCCCCACGGCCTTGCCCGTGCGCCCGAGCGTCTTCAGGGTCGCCTTCCCGAAGCCCGGCTTCAGGCGGCCGTTCGGGATCTCGCCCACGAGGCCGAGCCAGAGGACCGGAATCAGGGCGGCCAAGAAGACGCAGGCCGAGCGCCCGGAGAGGTAGCCCAAGGCCTCGCGGCTGTCCGTCGCGATGAAGTTGCGCACCATGTCCGGCGTCATCGTCGTGCCGTAGAGGTAGAGCGCGGCGAAGGCGGCCGCACCGGTGATGTTCGAGACGAGCAGCAGCCCCCGGCAGACGCGGCGCGGGAAGAGCGCAAAGAGTTCAATGAGCGCGGCGGAGATGAAGATGAAGGCGAGCGCGGCCCCTGCAGCGAGCGTGAGGGTCGAAGCCGTGGCGACGCCCGAGGCCGAGCCCACGCCCGCGAGGTGCGAGAGCATCGGCGCGTCGAAGAAGAGCACCCACCAGGCGGCCGTGCCGAAGAGCACCGCGCCCCAGGGGAGGAGGTCTCCCGGGCGCGCCTCGAGGTTCGAGGCGGCGAGAATCTTGGGTCCAAGGAGCGCGGTCACTTTGCGGGAGATCGACGCGCGGTCGAAGACGAGCACGTAGAGGAGCGCCGAGATCGTCCAGTCGATGAGGAAGGACGCGGCGACGTGGGAGACGAAGTGCGCGCCCGTCATGCAGCGCGCGATGCCGGCGGCAAGGCCCGAAGCCATGGCAAAGAGAAGCGCGAGCTTCGCGAGCCGCGGCTTGGCGTCGCGGAGCATGAAGTAGGCCGGAAGGAGGCAAAAGCCGCTTCCCGCCGCGCCCGAGGGCCAGCAGCGCCCGGGCTGCGCGAAGAAGGGGAGTCCGGGGTCCTTCACGGGCTCCTTTGCGCCGAACGCCTCGACGCTCCAGGGGCAGAAGACGCCCGTGGACTCCTTGAGCCACCAGACCGCGGTCACGCAGAGGAGGCCTGCCGCCAACGCATAGAGGGTGCGCTTCAGGCCCGCCTCGTAGTCGGCCGCCGCCTCGCCGTCGCCGCGCGCCCGCGCCGAGCGCGCACAGTGGAGCGCAAAGAAGGCGCCCGCCGCGATGCAGAGGAAGATCACGATGGAGGCCACCTTCGGCATGAAGTGCAGCCAGAATTCGAGCGACCCCATCGCGTGCCAGGGCCAGCCGCCGTCGGCGAAGAAGTTCCGCTCAACCGCGAGGTCGAAGGCGTGCGGTGGATTGGTCCAGAGCCAGACGAGGCACCAGAGGGGAAGGATCAGCCAGAGCGCGAGGCTCCAGGGGCGCACGTCCGTCTGCGGGTCGGGCGCGCAGGCGGGGACGCTGAGGGCGGAGAAGGAGAGCTTCATGGCGAAGATGCGGGCGGAAGAAACGTTTTCGATGGACAGCATTCTTCCCGCCGGACGTCAACGCCTTGTAAACAAGACGTCAAAGACCCGTCAAAAACGGTGACCGCCCTCAGTCGGGAGAGGCGCCTCCGATGCGGAGGCTCTTGGAAGCCGCGCCCGTCAAGCCGTAGACTCTCTGCGGCATCACCTGCAACAGATGGAACCTATTGCAAAGGATTTGAGCGATGGCCCTGCGCATTCTGGTGGTGGACGACCACCCCGACATTCGTGCAAATCTCCGCGACTACCTCGAGCTGCGCGGCTACTCGGTCCGGACGTGTCCGGACGCGGAGACCTGCGCCCACGCGCTCAACAACGAGGGCGCGGACCTCGTGGTTCTGGACGTGGGGCTTCCCGGCGTGGACGGCATGGCCTTCTGCCGGGAGATGCGCCGCGCGCGCGACGACACGCCGGTCCTGATGCTCACCGCCCGCGACACGGTGGACGACCGCGTCGAGGGGCTCTCGGCGGGCGCCGACGACTACCTCGTGAAGCCCTTTTCGCTGCGTGAACTGGCCGCCCGCATCGAGGCGCTCCTCAGGCGCGCCCACAAGGGCGACCCGGACCGCCTGGTTTTGGGCGGGCTCGTGCTCGACCTCGGAGCAATGACCGTGGAGCGCGACGGGGTGCCGCTCAAGGTGAATCCCACGGGCTTCAAGATCCTCAAGGTCCTCATGAAGGCGAGCCCGCGGATCGTGAGCCGCGAGGAGCTCGAAAACAAGATCTGGGGCGGCGACGCGCCCGCGTCCGACAGCCTGCGCTCGAACTTCTATCTGCTGCGTCAGGCCGTGGACAAGCCCTTCGGCCGGCCGATGCTTCACACCCACATGGGCTACGGTTGGTCGATTGCGGCGCCGGGCGAAGCGAAGACGCCCGCTGAAGGCGCCCCCGAGGACGGGGCGGAGCAGGGCGCAACGGCCGCGGGAGTGCGGCCGTGAGCGAGGTTCTCCAAAACGGCCGCCCTCCGCGGGGGCTGCCGCAGCGCATCGCCCTCGCGCTCGCAGCGCTCCTCGCGCTGGTTTCGAGCCTCTACGCCGTCGCGATCGTCGCCTCGGTGAGCTTCGCCGAGGAGGAGCTCATCTCGGGCGTCATGCACGACGACATGCTGCTCGCCCGCGAACAGTTGGAGCGGGGAGACGCCCCGCGAGGCCCCGAA
>NZ_DAVZJY010000196.1:0-4399 GCF_052272535.1 Sutterella sp.
GTCGCCTTATATCCCCGCCATGAATGACGGGGCTTTACGGCTCGGTTTGGTAAAGACTGCGGCCTCCGCTCGGCGTGCGCGGGCGCTTCCTGCTACAACAACAGAACCCCTCGCTTTCCACATCTCTTCTGAGGCGCGCACCATGCAGCTCATCATCGTCACGGGTCTTTCCGGCGGCGGCAAGTCGATCGCCGTCCGGCAGTTGGAGGACAGCGGCTACTACTGCATCGACAACCTGCCCGCGGAGTTCCTCGAACCCGTCGCGGAGCGGCTCGCCGCCAACGGCACCCGCGCCGCGGCCGTCGCGATCGACGCACGTTCGCACGCGACATTCGACACCGCCTTCGCCGCGCTCGAGCATCTCAAGGCGCGCGGCTTCGACACGCGCGTGCTCTTTCTCACCGCCTCGAACGAGGAGCTCGTGCGGCGCTTCTCCGAGACGCGCCGCCGTCATCCGCTCTCCACGCACGCCGAGCACCTCGACCAGGAGCTCACGCTCCAGGAGGCGATCCGCCGCGAACGCGAGCTCCTGCTGCCCGTCGCGCAGATCGCGCACGTGATGGACACGACGCGGCTGCTGCCCTCGCAGCTGCGCCGCTGGGTGCAGCAGTTCATCGGCGAGCCGGGTGCGAAGCTCACGCTCACCTTCGAGTCCTTCGGCTACAAGCGGGGGCTCCCGTTCGCCTCGGACCTCGTCTTCGACGTGCGCTGCCTCCCCAACCCCTACTACGCGCCCGAGCTGCGCGCCCTCACGGGGCTCGACGCGCCCGTGGCGGAGTACCTCGCGCGCCAGCCGCTCGTGGGCGAGATGATCGACGACATCGGGCGCTTCATCGAGAAGTGGATCCCGCACTACACGGCGCAGAACCGCCACTACCTCACGGTCTGCATCGGCTGCACGGGCGGACAGCACCGCTCCGTCTACGTCGCCGAAATGCTCGGGCGGCGCTTCTCCGACCGCACCGGAACGATCGTGCGCCACCGCGCGCTCGCGCAGGCGCTCAGCGCCGAGCAGAAGGCTCAGACCGAATAGCCCGCCGCCCGGAGCGCCCGCTCGACGTAGATCCGCACGGGCGCGGGCATGCCCGGCCAGGCGGCCGGATCGGCGGCGAAGCAGGTGAACCCCTGCGCCTCGAGCGACCCCTGCGTGCGCAGGAGCGCGCATCCGTCGAGGAAGAGCCGTTGGTGCGTGAGCTCGCGCTTCATGGCGCCCAAGGGCGCCGCCTCCCAACCCTCGTCGAACCCGAAGTCCGCCGGCCCGGAGATTCCGGCGGCGTCGAGCGGAACCTCCCGCACGACGGGCGTCCAGAGTCCGGCCCAGACGCCTCCGTCTGCGCCGCGGCGCAGCCACACGCCCCGCGCGCTGACGGGAACGCCGAAAACGAGCCGGCGCACCGTCTTCACGAGGGGCTTCTTCGGCGCGGGGAAGTCCTCCGCCCGCCCGGCAAAAGCCGCCCGGCAGAAGCCGCGCACGGGGCACGACGGGCAGAGCGGCGCGCGGCGGCGACAGACGCCGCTTCCGAGGTCCATGAGCCCCTGCGTGTAGGCGGCGACGTCCTCCGGCCCGGGAAGAAGCTCCGCGGCCGCACGGGCGACGGCCGTCTCGAAGGACTTCTCGCCCACGCGGCCCGGAATCATCCGCACGCGCGCGAGAACGCGCTTCACGTTGCCGTCCACCATCGGCAGCTTCGCTTCGCCGCTCGTGAAGGCCGCGACCGCGGCCGCCGTCGAGGGCCCGACGCCGGGGAGTTCGAGAAGCCCCTCGGCGGTGTCGGGAAAGCGTCCGCCGAGAGGACCCGCCACCTGCTCGGCGGCGCGCTTGAGGTTGCGCGCGCGGGAGTAGTAGCCGAGCCCCGCCCAGAGGCGCATCAGTTCGTCCGCAGGGGCGGCGGCGAGCGCCTCGACGGTCGGGAAGCGCGCGAGAAAGCGCTCGTAGTACGGAATCACCGTACCGACCTGCGTCTGCTGGAGCATCACTTCGGAGACGAGCCGTTCGTAGGGCGTCGAAAAGCGCTGCCAGGGCAGGTCGCGGCGCCCGAAGGCGCGCTGCCAGCGGGCGAGCGTCCGGGCGAAGTCTGAATCGGTCATGAGGGGCGACGGGAAAACGAAAACGGCTGGGCGCCCATTCTCGCACGCCCGCAGACCGGCGCTGCGCGCGGCGGGAAGGGCGGCCGCGGCCGACTGCGGGCGATAATGATTCCTTTTCTCTTCTGTGCTCCCAAAAGCGCTCCGCCGTCATGTCCTTCAGCCACCCCGACTTCTCGAGCCTCTTCTGGCGCCTGCTCGCCGGCATCCTCAGCGTGATCGTCGTCACCTCGCTCGTGACGGGCACGATCTTCTACTGGGTGCAGAAGAACGAATGCGCCGAGGGCCGCATCGACGGACGCATCGGCGGGCGCAAGTCCGTCCTCGCCGCGCTCGTGGTCAACGAGTACGCCGGGCGCGAGGAGCTCGTGCGGTGGCTCAAGAGCGCGCAGAACACCCGGCCGACCGTGTACATCGTCAACGACGCGGGCGAGGAGATCTCCGGGCGCAGGGTGCCCGCGGCCGTGCTCGACTCCATCGGGCGCGACCGCGAGAAGATCGAGCGGTCGCTCACCGACCAAGCGAGCCTCACGGGATTCCCACTCAATTCGATCGAACGCGTCGAGATCGACGGCCGGCCCTACTACGCCTTCGCCATGCTCGCGACCGTGCCGCAGGACCTTTCGTTTCTCCCCTTCAACGGCCACGAGACCGCCGTCGTCGCGATGCTCATCGCGCTCGTGCTTTCCGCGCTCGTCTCGGCCGTACTCGCCTACTACTACACCCGGCCGCTCCTGAGGCTCAACTCGGCGATGCGCGACGTCGCGAGCGGGCGCTTCGACACCCGCGTCGATCCGGCCTTCTCCTCCGCGGGCGCCGAGGTGGCGGGCCTCGCCCGGGTCTTCAACCGCATGGCCGAGCGCATCGGCGCCCTCGTGCTCCGGCAGCAGCGGCTCTTTCACAACGTGAGCCACGAGGTGAGGAGTCCGCTCGCGCGCATCGACGTCGCGGTGGACCTCGCGCGCCGCGATCCCGAGCACGCCGCGCGCTACCTCGAGCGCATCGAGCGCGAGGTGAGCAACGTGGACCACCTCGTCGAGGAGCTCCTCACGGTGGCGCGGCAGGACGAAGCGGGCGGGTCGTTGGCGAAGACGCCCGAATCCATGCGCCGGCTCGTCGAGGACGTGGTCGAGACCGCGGGGTTTGAAGCGCAGAAGAAGCGCATCAGGGTGGTGCTCGACGACGCGCTCGACCGGGACGTCGTGCTCGAAGTGAACGCCGAATCGCTGCGCTCGGCGCTCGGCAACCTTCTGCGCAACAGCCTGCGCCACACGCCCGAGGGCGGCCGGATCACGGTGCGCATGAAGCGCGGCCCCGGCCTCCTGCGCATCCGCTGCGGCGACGAGGGGCCGGGGGTGCCGGAAAACGAACTCCCGACGCTCTTCGACCCCTTCGTGCGCGGCAACCGCGAGCAGACCGGCACGGGCTTCGGCCTCGGCCTCACGATCGCGCGCAGCGCCGTCCTCGCCCACGGCGGCTCCATCCGCGCGAGAAACCTGCTGCCGCGCGGCCTTGAGGTGATCGTGGACCTGCCGCTCGCGGCGCCCCCGGCGGCCGTGCAGGGGGCGCGCTGAAGCATTCCCTCACCGCTCCGCCCGGTCGGCCGGGGCGCCGCGCCGATAGAATGAACCGCCGTCCGCGGCTCATCTCTCCCCGCCCCGGCCGACTCGCATCAGAACACCAGAAGGACGACATCATGTCCAGCGGCACGCTCCGTCTACTCTTTGCCTGCGCACTCTGCGCCGCCACCGCTCTTCCGGCCGCGGCGATGCCCGGCATGCCCGCTGGGCATCCGGCCGTCTCGACGCCCGACCGCACGCTCTTCGAGCTCATCGCCGCCGACGTGGCGCTCCACCGCGGCGAGGCGGGCTTCGCCTACGCCGCCTGGATGGACGCGGCCGAGACGACGAAGAATCCCGGCGTCGCGCAGCTCGCCTGGGAGACGGCGGTCTCCGCGCGGGATTCCGAAAAGACCCTCGCCGCCGCCCGGCTCTGGCTCAAGCTTGATCCGGCCGCCGAAGGCGCGCGCCAGACGCTTCTCGCCAACGCCGTCGAGCGCGGCGACGCCCCTGCGGTCCGCAGCGAACTCGCCGCGATGGAGAAGGCGCTCGCCCCGCGCGACGCCAAGGCGGGCGACTGGCTCAACCGCCTCATCGCCACGCTCGGCCCCTCGGCGCAGAAGAGCCGCGGCATCCGGGCGCTCGCCGACGCGCTCGGCCCCTACGCGGCGCGCCACGCCGCCCGTCCGGACGTGCAGATCGGCTACGCGCAGATCCTCGCGGCCGCCGGCCGCGGCGCCGAAGCCTGCCGCCGC
>NZ_DAVZJY010000197.1:0-4376 GCF_052272535.1 Sutterella sp.
ACGGGGCTTGCGCGAGGCCGGTTTTTTGGTCATTCACGCGCAGCAGACGCGCAAGAAAAGGCCGCCCGGAACGACAGCCCGGAGCGGCCTTTTCTTGGAACCAAAGCCAAGCGCGTCAGATCGCGCGCAGGCGGATGAGACGGCGGCCGTCGGGCGTGTAGTCCTTCGCGGGCTTCACCTCGTTGGGGCGACCGACGCGGCGCAGGTACCGGCGCGAGGAGCCCGACATGTTCCAACCCACCTCGCGGCCGCGGCTCTGGATGCGCTTCTCGAGGCACGAGGCGCACTGTGTGGGCTCGTCGTCAAGGCAGGGCTTGTTGTCGTAGAGCTGGTAGCCCTTCCTGAAGCGCTGGGGCGACAAGTTCGGCATCACGATGTTGCAGCCGTATTCGATGCCCATCTCGCGGCCGTCGTCGCGGATCGCCTGCAGCGCCGTGGCGGCGGCGATGTTCACGGGGCCAAGGACGAGGCGCGTGACGGCGATCATGTTGAGGGCGAGTTGCAGGAGCGCCTTGGGCTCCATCTGCCCCAAAGCCTCGAGGTCGTTGCCTTCGCTCCTCAGATAGGGCCCCATGCCGATCATGTCCACGTCGATTTCCTGGAACAGGCGGATGTCGCGGCAGAGGTCTTCGAGGGTCTGCCCCGGAATGCCGATCATCACGCCGGTGCCGACCTGGTAGCCCGCGCGGCGCAGCGACCGGAGGCACTCGAGGCGGTGCTCGAGGTTCTTCTCGTTCCGGCCCGGGGTCGAGTGGAGCATTTGGAAGAGCTCGGGGTTCGAGGTCTCAAAGCGCGCGAGGTAGCGCAGCGACTCGGGATTCCCGCAGGCCTCGGCCCAGCGGCGGTAGACGGACTCGGGCTGGTCGCCGAGCGAGAGCGTGACGCCGACGCCGTTGGGCAGGAGCGGGCTCTTCGTTTTGACGTGGATCTCGCGCAGGCACGCGCAGATGAATTCGATGAACTTCTCGTCGTGGCGCTCGCCCGCCTGCAGGCACACCGAGCCGTAGCCCTGGCGCGCCGCCCAGACGGCCTGCTCGACGATCTCCTCCTGGGTCATCGTGTAGCGCTCGACGGCGTGGTTCGCCTTTCGGATGCCGCAGTAGCGGCAGTTTGCCGTGCAGATGTTCGAGAGTTCGATGAGGCCGCGGTAGTAGACGTAGGGGCCCATCAGCTCCGTGGTGCGGTTGAAGGCGGCCTCCTTCAGCATCCGGCAGTCTTCCGGGTCGGTGAGGCCGAGGAGCGCGACGATGTCGGCGTCCGAGAGCTCGGGACGCGCAAGGATCGCGGCAAGTTCGGTACGGGTCATTTGGGGTGAGGAAAAAGAATTCTTGTTGGCGCGGATTTTCGCACCATTTCTCAGTGTTTTCACGCAGTCGGCCCGCCTTTGAGCAAATTTTTCACGCCCCGGCCGCCGCGGGCGCCCGCTCCGTCTCGGCAATAGTCCCGCGGAGCGCCGAAAACCCGCGCGTACGCGGATCGTTCGCATTTCCTTGCACTGCCGCAAAGCGCCCGGAACCTATCCGCGCGAAAATGTGCGGTCGTCCCCAAGAAGAAACCGTCCTCACGACACCGATCATGACCCGAGAAGCCCTTCAATCCGTTGCCGCCGATGCCGCGGCCGAAGCCGCCGCCGAGGACGGTGCGCTTGATGATGCGGTGCTCTTCGGGCCGGCGGGCTCGGACGACCCGCGTTGGTGTTGGATCGCAACGCGCCGGACGTCGCTCGCAACGCCCGACGGCGACGTGCTCCTTGCGAAGTTCGGCATCACCGGGGCGGAGAATCTGCGGCTGCCGCGGCCGCAGGCACTCGACTTCCTCGCCCGCGGCCGATGGGACGGCGCGTGCCTTGACGCGGAGCTCCAGTCTGCGGCCATCCCGCTCTGCGGGCACTTGACGCCCGCGGCGCGCGCCGTAGGCCGTGTGAACCTGTTGCTGCGCGAAGGCGACGGCACGGTGACGGGCGACTACACGATCGGGACGGGCCTTTCGCGCATGCTCCCGGCGATCGGGATTCCGCTCTCGGAATGCCGCGCGCTCATTCTCGCCGACCGCGACGACGACCCGGCCGCGACCGGTCTGGTGCGGCTTCTCAAGCACCTCGGCGCCCCGGAGGCGGCGCTTCTCGCGATCACCGCTCCGCTCACGAAGGCCGAAATCGCCGCAATGCCGGCGGCGGAGCACGCAAACCTCCTCATCAACGCCTCGCGCTTCGGGCGTGCGCCCGACTTTGAGGCGATGCCGGTCGAAAGTCCCGACGCCCTCGGGTACTTCCACGCCCTGAAGGGCGTCCTCGACCTGATCGACGACCCGGTGCGCACGCGCCTCATCTGGAACGCCCAGCGGCGCGGCCTCCACGCTCGCAGCACGCTCGGGCTGCGCGTGGTCGAGGCGCGCGAGGCGGCCGAACTCTTCACCGGACGCACGCTCCCCTTCTGCGCGACGCGCTCGATTCTCTCCGACATCCGGCGCGAAGCCTCGAACATCGTGCTGATCGGCATGCCCGGCTGCGGCAAGACCACGATCGGCAAGGCCGTAGCCGCGCGCCTCATGCGCGAGTTCGTCGATATCGACGCCAAAGTCGAGCAGCGCGTGGGCAAAAGCTCCGCGCGGATCTACCGCGAGGACGGCGAAGCCTTCTTCCGACTTCATGAATCGGCCGTGATCGAGTCGCTCGCCGATCGCCACGGACTCGTGATCTCGACGGGCGGGGGCGCCTGCCTCAGGCCCCGCAACCGGATGCTCCTCGCCCTCAACGGCACTTTCTACTGGCTGCAGCGCCCGCTCTCGAAGCTCTCCACCTACAACCGCCCGATTCCGCAGCGCCGCGGCGTCGAGGTGCTCTATGAGGAGCGCGCCCCCATCTACCGCGACCTCGCCGAGCGGATCATCACCGTGAAGTCGGTCGAGGAGACCGTCGCCGCGATCATCGGCGAGAGTCGCCCGGGCGAGGACTGACGCGCCGCTCCTCCGGAGCGTCCGCACGCCCCATAACGCCCAAGGGCCGCCCGGAAGCATTCCCGAAGCGGCCCCTGAGGCGTCTCTCCATCGAAGAAGCCGTTCTCAGACGGGCGGCGTGAAGGCGCGTACGATGGGGGCCGGCGCGGTCCACTTCTCGACGCGCACTAGTGCGGTCGAGGCGATGTTCCCGCAGGATAGAGCGCTTGCGGGATCGTCCGGCGTGAGGACGTTCGTGCACCCGTGGGCGTCGATCGCCTCGCCCTCGACCGTCTGCGGGTCGAACCACCCGCCGTGGTGCACGACCACGGAGCCCGGGCGGACGTCGTCGGCCACCACGGCTCCGGCGAGAATGCGCCCCCGAACGCTCGAGACGCACACGACGTCGCCCGCCTCGATCCCCCGCGCCCGGGCGTCCATGGGATTCATCAGGCAGAGCTCGCGCCCGGCGACGTCGGACTTCATGTGGGTGACGGGATTGAGCTGACTGTGAAGCCGCGCGGTGCTCTTCGGGCTCACGAGCTGCAGGAGCGCCGGGTCGGCGCTTCTCGAGGCGTCCTCGTCGGCCGCGTGCTCGCGGCTCCCGTAGGCCTCGTAGGGCTTCAGGTACGCCGGGTGCGGCGGGCAGTCCGCGTAATGGAGCTTCGCAATCCGCTCGGAATAAAGCACGATCCGGCCCGTTTCGGTTCTGAGGGGCGCGGCATCGGGGTCCTCGCGGAAGCGCGCGTAGGCGACGTATTCGTCTCCCTTGGGGTCGTGCGGATAGAGCACCACGCCCGTCCGTTCAAAGTCGCTCCACGCCGGAATCGGAGTGCCTGCGGCTTCGCCCCTCTCGCTGGCCTCTTCGTAGAGCCGGCGGATCCACCCCGCTTCGTCGAGCCCTTCGGTGAATTCCCGCTCGATGCCGAGGCGCTCGGCAAGATCAGCGAAGATCCGGAAGTCGCTGCGGCTCTCGCCCACCGGGGCGATCACCTGCTTCATCAAGACGATGCCGTCGTTCACGTAGGTGCCGATCGACGTGATGTCGCTGCGCTCGAAGAAGGTCGAGGCGGGCAGAACGATGTCGGCGTGCTTCGCCGTCGCGCTCCAGACGCTGTCGGCGACCACCACACACTCGGGGCGACGCCAGGCGGCCTCGAGCCGCCGCGTGTCCGGATGATGCGCAAAGGGGTTGCCGCCCGCCCAGAAGACGAAACGGATGTCGGGATATTCGATGCGGCTGCCGTTCCAGTCGATCACCTTCCCCGGATTTGCAAGGACGTCGGCCATGCGGGCGACGGGCACTGCCGGACTCTCCCTCCAGGGGAGCGTCACGGGCTTGACCGGCGCGACGCGCGTCGGGATCTGCCCGAGAAGCGGCCCCGTGCCGGGCGGGAAGCCCCCGTTGCAGTAGTGGTAGTTGAAGCCGATGCCGCCGCCCG
>NZ_DAVZJY010000198.1:0-4332 GCF_052272535.1 Sutterella sp.
GGACCCGCATGATCCCGCCGCCGCCCCGGCCCCCCAGGGCGGCGCACTCTTATCCATCCGCGGACTGCGCGTCGCCTTTTCGGGCGTCGAAGTGCTCCACGGCGTCGATCTCGACCTGAAGCGCGGGGAGATCCTCGCGCTGATCGGCGAGTCGGGCTCCGGCAAATCCGTCCTCGCGCGCTCCGTGATGGGGCTCGCGGGGTCGCGCAGCACCACCACCGGCAGCATCCGCTTTGAAGGGCGCGAGCTCGCCGGCGCCCCCGAGGAGACGCTCCACGCGCTGCGCGGCGCCGAAGTGAGCATGATCGTGCAGGACGCGATGGCCGCCCTCAATCCGATGCGCACGATCGGCGAGCAGCTGATGGAGACGATCGTCTACCGGCATCCGGACTACCGGAACCGGGCTTGCGAAGGGGTGCTCTTCGAAAAGAAGGCCGAGCTCACGAAGCTCGCCGTTGAATTCCTGCGCCAGGTCGGGATCACCGCGCCCGAAAAGCGCACCCTCTCCTACCCGCACCAGCTCTCGGGCGGCATGCGCCAGCGCGTGCTGATCGCGCTCGCCCTCGTGGGCGCCCCGAAGCTCCTGCTCGCCGACGAGCCGACCACCGCGCTCGACGTGGTCGTGCAACGCGAGATCCTGTCGCTTCTGCGCGACCTCGTGCGTGCGCGGGGCATGTCAATGCTCCTCGTCACCCACGACCTGCACCTCGCGCGCGACGTCGCCGACCGGGTGTCGGTGATGTACGCGGGCTCGCTCCTCGAGGACGGCCCCTGCGCGAAGGTGATTCCTCACCCCGCGCACCCCTACACCGAGGGGCTCCTCAACGCCATGCCCGACATGGAGAGCCCCCGCGGGTCCCTCAAGCCCATCGAGGGCGAGGTTCCCGCCCCCTCCGAACTCGGCGCGGGCTGCCCCTTTGCGAGCCGCTGCGTCCTCGCGGCGCCCGAATGCCGCCGCACGATGCCCCCGATGCACGACGTCGACCCGGGCTGGCGCTCGCGGTGCCTTCTCGCCCACACGCGCTCGGCGGACCTCGAGAAGTTGGAGGAGATCGCCGCGGCCGCGCCCGAAGCCCTCGGGTCCGTCAAGATCGAGGCTGAAATCGACCGCCGCGGGTTCGGCGGCGTGCAGAGGAGCGAATTCCCCGTCATCGTGGACGCGCGGATCAAGAAGCACTGCTACTACGCCCGCCGCGGCTTCTTCGGCCGCCGCACGCCCTGGAACGTCCTCGAGGACGTGGACCTGCAGATCAACCGCGGCGAAGTCCTCGGGCTCGTGGGCGAGTCGGGCTGCGGCAAGTCCACCCTGGCGCGCCTCATGCTTGGGCTCACGCGCCCCACCGACGGCTCGGTGCGCTTCAGAAACGCCGAGTACCCCGAGCCCCGCACGGTCGAGTGGCGCGCGCAGCGCGCCGCGGCGCAGATGATCTACCAGGACCCCTTCAGCTGCTTTGACGAGCGCATGACGGTCCTCGACCAGGTCGCCGAACCCCTCGAGATCCACGAAGGGCTCTCCCACACGGAAGCCTGCCGGCGCGCGCTCGAGGTGCTGCGCGCCGTGGGGCTTCCCGAGCACCACGCCGGCAAGCTCCCCGGCGTGATGTCGGGCGGGCAGCTCCAGCGCGCGGCGATCGCGCGCGCGGTGGCGCTGCGCCCCGCGCTCCTCGTGTGCGACGAACCCGTCGCGTCGCTCGACGTCTCGATTCAGGCGCAGGTGCTCGCGCTCTTGAACCGCCTCAAGGCCACGACCCACATGTCGATGCTCTTCGTCTCGCACAACCTCAACGTGGTGCGCTACCTCTGCGACCGCGCGGCGGTGATGTACCTCGGGCGGATCGTCGAGACGGGACCGGTGGACGAAGTCTTCCACCACCCGAAGCACCCGTACACGCGGCTCCTGCTCGCGTCCACCCCGGGCGCGGCCGACCAGGTGATCCGCTTCTATCCCAAGGGCGTGATGCCCTCGCCCATGGACCGCCCCGCGGGGTGCGTCTTCGCGAACCGGTGTCCCGTCGCCGCGGAGCGCTGCCGCCGGGACGTCCCCGAACTCGAGCCGGTCGCGGACGGGCACGCCTGCGCGTGCTTCGTGAAGCACTCCTTCCTCACGGACGAGGCGCCCGCTCCCACCCACGCAGAGGAGCGCTGAAAGCATGTTCGCCCTCATCTCCCGCATCGTCGCCCGCGCGCTCCTCACGCTTCTTCTGCTCACGGCGTGCGTCTTCTTCTGCCTCCACCTCACGGGCGACCCCGCGCGCCTGATGCTCGGCAGCGACGCCGATCAGAGCGCGCTTGAAGTCTTCCGCGAACAGTGGGGCCTCAACCGTCCGCTCTGGGAGCAGTTCGTGGTCTACCTCAAGAAGGCCGTGATGCTCGACATGGGCGTGAGCTACTCGACGAACCTCCCGGTGCGCGAGGTCTTCATGACGGCCCTGGTGCCGACCCTGAAGCTCATGCTCCCCACCGCGGTCGTGACGCTCCTGATCGGCATTCCGACGGGCGTCGTGGCGGCGCTGCACCGCAACAGCGCGCTCGACCGCGGCATGATGGTCGCGTCGGTCGTCTGCTACGCGGTGCCGAACTTCTTCATGGGCATCCTGCTGCTCCTCGTCTTCTCGATCTGGCTCGGGTGGCTGCCCTCCTACGGCGACGCCACCCTCTGGCACTACATCATGCCGGTGATCACGATGGCGACCTCGGAGGCGGCGATCTTCTCGCGCTACGCGCGCAGCGCCATGCTCGAGGCGATGCGGCTGCCGTGCGTGCGCGCCGCGCGCATGCGCGGGCTCCCGGAGCGCCGCGTGATCTGGCTCCACGCCCTTCCGAACGCCATGCTCTCCATCCTCACGATCCTCGGCTTCTTCCTCGGCACCCTCGTTGCGGGCGCCGTGATCACCGAGAACGTCTTCTCGTGGCCGGGCGTCGGCAAGCTCCTCGTGCAGTCCGTGGCGCTGCGCGACATTCCGGTCGTGCAGATGATCGTCCTCGCGACGGGGTTCTCCCTCATCATCGCCAACCTCCTGATGGACGTGCTCGCGCTCGTCGTCAACCCGCGCCTGCGCAAGGAATCCTGAGGAGGCTCTGAGAAAAATGTCCGCAAACACCGCCGCCCGCCCCGGACTCCCCGCGCGCTTCGCCGCCGGATTCCCCCGGGGGCTCCCGGGCCTCTGCGCCGTCATCCTCATCGTCTTCTTCGTCTCGGGGCTCCTCGCTCCGTGGATCGCGCCGTACGGGCTCGAAGACATGGACCTTCTCTCGCGGCTCGTGCCGCCGCTCACGTCCCTCGCGCACCCGCTCGGCACCGACGAGCTCGGGCGCGACGTCTTCTCGAGGCTTCTCTATTCGCTGCGGCTCTCGTTCGTGCTCGCCGTCACGGGCACGGCGCTGGGCGCCGTGATCGGGACGCTCCTCGGGTTCCTCGCGGCGCGCTTCGGCGGCTTCGTCGACGACGTCGTGAACGTCGCGATCGACTTCACCGCCGCGCTCCCCTTCATCGTCCTCGCCCTCATGATCCTCGCCTTCCTCGGCACGGACGTGACGGTGATCATCGTGATCATGGCGGTCTACGGCTGGAACCGCTACGCGCGCCTCACGCGCAACCTCGCGCGCTCGGCCTACACGGAGGGCTACGCCGCCGCTCTGGAAGGCCTCGGCATCCCGACGCGGCGCATCCTCTGGCGGCACATCCTCCCCAACATCGCGAGCGCGCTCGTGGTGAACATGACGCTCAACTTCCCCGGGATGATTCTGCTCGAGACCGCGCTGAGCTTCCTCGGCGTGGGCGTCCAGCCCCCGATGAGCTCGTTGGGCACCATGCTCGGGTTCGGCCGCGACTACCTCACCACCGCCTGGTGGATCGCCGTGATTCCGGGCGTCGTGATCGTGATCTCCACGCTCTCGATGTCGCTCCTGGGCGACTGGGTGCAGCAGAAGCTCGACCCGCAGATGCGCTGACGCGCCCGCTTCTCCCCGCCTCACTCCAGATCCACCGCTGCGCCGCGGCCTCCCCGCGGGCGGCTCCATTAAAATCGGCGGACTCCACTCCTCCCCACCGAGAAGCACCTCATGCAGAACTGCGCGCAGATCCTCCGCTGGAGCGCCTGGGCGCCGGGCCTTGAAGGTCCGGACGCCTGGAGCGCCGCCGCCCGACTCCCGGGCTTCGGACTCTCCGGGAGCGGCTTCGCGGCTCCGGACGCCCTCGAGCCCAAGGCCCCCGCGGCCCTCGTTCCCCCGATGCTGCGCCGCAGGCTCCCGCCCTTGGGGCGTGCGCTCGCCGAAGTGCTCGCACCGCTCGCCGCCGTCGCGCCCGACGCCCCCTGGGTCTACGCCTCGCGC
>NZ_DAVZJY010000199.1:0-4315 GCF_052272535.1 Sutterella sp.
GCTGAGCGTTGGTCAAGTGGAGAATCCCCGTCCTTCAGGGCGGGGAGTGCGTCAAATGCGCGAGAGGTCCGCGGGCGCCGGATCTCTCAGTCTCCAGATGAGCAAAACCGCTTAGCCGGATTTACGCCGTGTCAAATTGTGACAGCCACTTCAGGGTTATCACGCAGAGGCTTCCACTAGGGCAAGGCTACACTAGCCCTGCACGCTTCGAAATGGCTAGCCGTTTTCGATGAAGTCGAATACCACTAGGGAATAACACCAAGACCGCACCCTGGCGACGGAGGACGGGCCCTCGGGTCTGCTGTCGAAAGCTCCTGCATAATTCCTAGCGTTGTCCCATCCACAACCCAAGGAAGATTGACATGGAAACGCTGAACGGGGTGAATGCGCTCACCATCGTATTCGCCGCCCTGTGCATCTTCGCGATCGCATACCGTTTCTACGGCCTATGGATCGCGCAGAAGGTACTGAACATCAATGCCGCCCGCGAAACCCCTGCGGTGCGCTTTGAAGACGGCAAGGACTACGTTCCGACGAACAAGTACGTCTTGTTCGGCCACCACTTCGCCGCCATTGCGGCCGCCGGTCCGTTGCTCGGCCCGGTTCTGGCCGCGCAGTTCGGCTATCTGCCCGGCCTGCTCTGGATTCTGATCGGCTGCGTCCTCGCGGGCGGCGTGCACGACATGGTCGTGCTCTTCTGCTCGGTGCGCCACCGCGGCAATTCGCTCGCCTACATCGCGGGTCAGGAAATCGACCATACCACCGGCCGCGTCGCCGCGTGGGCCGTGCTCGCCATTCTGATCCTCACGCTCGCGGGCCTTTCGATCGCTGTCGTGAACGCGATGCACAACTCGCTCTGGTCGACCTACACCGTCGCCGCGACGATTCCGATCGCCGTGCTGATGGGTCTCTACATGCAGGTCTGGCGCAAGGGCGACGTGAAGGGCGCGACCGCGCTCGGCGTGATCCTCCTCTTCCTCTGCATCCTTTCGGGTCCGTGGGTCGCCGCTCACCCCGAGTACTTCGGCTGGCTCGACATCGACAAGCCTGAGATGAGCATCCTCATCCCGATCTACGGCTTCCTCGCCTCGGTCCTCCCGGTGTGGCTCCTGCTGCTGCCGCGCGACTACCTCTCCACGTTCCTGAAGATCGGCACGATCGGCGCGCTCGCGCTCGGCATCGCCTTCACGATGCCCACCTTCAACATGCCGCCCCTCACCGAGTTCATCCACGGCGGTGGCCCGATCATCGGCGGTCCGGTGATTCCGTTCCTGTTCATCACGATCGCCTGCGGCGCCCTCTCGGGCTTCCACGCCACGATCGGCACGGGCACGACCCCGAAGATGATCAGCAATGAGCGCGACGTTCTGTTCGTCGGCTACGGCGCGATGCTCACCGAAGGCTTCGTTGCCATCATGGCCCTCGTCGCCGCCTGCGTCCTTGTTCCGGCCGACTACTTCGCGATCAACGCTCCGGCCGACAAGTTCGCCAAGCTCGGCATGTCCGTCGTCGAACTCCCGCAGCTCGAAGCTGAAGTTCAGGAAAGCCTGATGGCCCGCCCGGGCGGCTCGGTGTCGCTCGCCGTCGGCATGGCGCACATCTTCTCCAAGATCCCGTTCATGGAACACCTGATGGCGTACTGGTATCACTTCGCCATCATGTTCGAGGCCGTGTTCATCCTGACTGCGGTTGACGCCGGCACCCGTGTGGGCCGCTTCTTCCTGCAGGAAATGATGGGCAAGGTCTGGCCGAAGTTCGGTGACAAGGAGTGGTGGCCCGGCATCATCATCACGTCCGCGATCTTCACGGGTACGTGGGGCTACCTCGTCTACTCGGGCGACATCGGTTCGATCTGGCCGCTGTTCGGCATCTGCAACCAGCTGCTCGCCTCCGTGACGCTGCTCATCGGCACCACCGTGATCATGCGCCTCAACCACGCCAACTACGCGTGGGTTACGGGCGCCCCCGGCATCCTGATGACCCTCATCACCTTCTGGGCCGGCATCTGGCTGATCGTCAACCAGTACGTCCCGAACGGCCAGATGCTGCTCGCCAGCCTCTCCGCTCTGATCATGGTCCTGATGCTCTTCGTGATCGTCGGCGTGATCCGCCGCTGGATGGTTCTGCTCAACATCCATACGACCGTCAAGGACAAGTACGGCGTTGAGGTGAAGACCATCGTCGAGGAATAAGTCCTCCTGCGCCTTCTCCCCGAAGACCGATTCTGAAGCCGGTCTTCCCGGGGAGGGAAAAAGCTCGACCGCTCCGGATCTCCGCATCCGGGGCGGTTTTTTTATAATCCCCGCCTTCACCCAAAATGAACCGGCGGAGGGCGCAATGCCGAGCAACCAGTACGAAACGCTCCTGAGGAGAATCTACGAGGAGGGAACGCACAAGTCCGACCGCACGGGGACGGGCACGCGTTCGCTCTTCGGCTGCCAGATGCGCTTCAATCTCGACGAGGGCTTTCCCCTCGTGACGACGAAGAAGCTCCACCTGCGCTCGATCATCTATGAACTCCTGTGGTTCCTCTCGGGCGATACGAACATCAAGTACCTCCACGACCACAACGTGACGATCTGGGACGAGTGGGCCGATGAAAACGGCGACCTCGGCCCCGTCTACGGCCATCAGTGGCGCGCGTGGCCTGCGCCCGACGGACGCCGGATCGACCAGATCTCGGACCTTCTCGAGCGCATCCGCAGGACGCCCGATTCGCGGCGCCTCGTCGTCACGGCCTGGAACCCCGCGGAGCTCCCGCAGATGGCGCTCCCGCCCTGCCACTGCCTCTTCCAGTTCTACGTGGCCGACGGGCGCCTCTCCTGCCAGCTCTACCAGCGCAGCTGCGACATGTTCTTGGGCGTGCCCTTCAACATCGCGAGCTACGCGCTGCTCACGCACATGATCGCGCAGCAGTGCAACCTCGAGCCCGGCGACTTCGTCTGGACGGGCGGCGACTGCCACATCTACGACAACCACCTCGAGCAGACGGCGCTGCAGCTCTCGCGCGAGCCCCGGCCCTACCCGAAGCTCGTGATCCGCCGCCGGCCGCCCACGCTCTTCGACTACGCGTTCGAAGACTTCGCGTTCGAAGGCTACGACCCCTGGCCCGCCATCAAGGCGCCCGTGGCGGTCTGAGAATCATCCTGTCTGAGGAGAACTCCACCATGATCGAACTCATCGCGGCCGCGAGCCGCAACGGCGTGATCGGCGCGGACAACCGCCTCCTGTGGCGCATTCCCGAGGACTTCGCGCACTTCAAGCGCACCACGATGGGCGCGCCCGTCGTGATGGGCCGGCGCACGTGGGAGTCCATCGGGCGGGCGCTCCCCGGGCGGCTCAACATCGTGATCTCGCGCCGTGCGCCTGTTCTCCCCGAAGGCGTCCTCGCGGCGCGCTCGCTCGAAGAGGCGCTCGCGCTCGCCGCCGGCTCCCCGCGTATCTTCGTGATCGGCGGGGGCGAGATCTACCGGCAGGCGATGCCCTTCGCGGACCGGATCTGGCTCACGCGCATCGACGCGGACTTCGAGGGCGACGCCTACTTCCCGACGATCCCCCGCGGGCGCTTCATCGGGCGCACGTTCAGGACGCTCCTTCCCACGGTGAAGCGCCCCTGGCGCGTGGACTTCCAGGTCTGGACGCCGCGCCGCTAAAGCGCCTCCCGGGCGCCTCTGAAGAGCTCTGAGCGTCGTCTCCGCTGACGCTTCGCAACTTTCGCCAGACGCCGCAGGCGGGGGAGGGGCTGCGGAGGAGATTTCCACAACCCGCCGGCCTTCTTGGTGCGGCGGGTTTTTCGTGGGGCGACCGTCCGCCACCCCCCGCGGTTGCAGGGACGGCGGGGCGCTCACTCCCGGCGGCGGAAGTGGTTTTCCACATTCCGGAGGGTGGTTTTTCCACAGATTCTGTGCATAACTCCGTGGACATCCCTCCGAGCGGACGTTCTTCGCAAAAGAATCAATGGCTTAAGGAATTGCTCAAAAATTAATCAGCAAATAACGGACAAACATCAGTGAGTTGCCGCCGCCGGCTGTGGACAACAGCGTGTGTTGCGAAATCAATGGGCAATAAAAAAGAGCATCTGACCGAAATCAGCTGCTCTTTTTTGCACATCACCTTCAAGCGAAATCGAATGGTGCGCCAGGCAGGATTCGAACCCACGACCCTCTGGTTCGTAGCCAGATACTCTATCCAACTGAGCTACTGGCGCACGTTTCGTTTTGCGCTTCGGACCCCTTCAAGGAAAGGTCCGTTCTGTAAATTGTGGTGCGCCAGGCAGGATTCGAACCCACGACCCTCTGGTTCGTAGCCAGATACT
>NZ_DAVZJY010000200.1:0-4311 GCF_052272535.1 Sutterella sp.
GAAGGCGAGTTTTTTTATGTGCATGATGATTGTCCCGGCCCGCGGCGGGATGCGCCCTCTCGGCGCCCCTCCCGAGCAATCCGGATGATCCTTTCGAGATGATGCCGCTAGCCTAGGCCTCACCCCGCTCCCTGCCTATGGGCGGAACTGCCTAAGCTTTAGGGTGTTGCGCCCACCTGCGCCGAGTTCGATCAAGAAAGTCTTCCGGCGCGGGATGCTGCTTCGCACTCCGGTCGAGCACCGGCCCAAACACCTACAACAAAGAGACTGTCCGCTGTACGATCGCTCCCTTTGCTCATGCCGTCTCAACCTCTTCCTCTTGGCCGTTCCGACTTCGCAACACTTCGAACCCGGGGCGCCGTCTACGTCGACAAGACCCATCTTGTCTGCCGTCTTGCAGAAAAGGACTATCAATTCTTTCTCTCCCGTCCACGCCGCTTCGGGAAGTCGCTTCTGCTCTCCACCTTTGCCTCGCTCTTTCGGGATGGTCTCAAGCATTTTCACGGCCTTGCGGCCGAATCCATCTGGCAAGACCGCACTTATCCGGTCGTGCATCTTGACTTTTCGATTCTCAAATCCTATCGCTCGCACGAAGAATTTACGCGGCAGCTCCAACTTCACCTTGCAGGAGGCTTTGGTCCCTGCGGGTTTAACGCCGAGGAGGTCTTTGGCGACGGCTTTATGTTCGCCCTGTGGAACTGGCTGCTCGTGCTTGCCGATGCCCCAATTGTCCTTCTCATTGACGAATACGACGCCCCGCTCACTTCATGCATCAATCGTCCGGAAGCATTTGACGACGTCAAATCCATCCTCAGTCAATTTTACGGCGTCATCAAATCTGCGGACAGAGCCTTTCGCTTTGTATTCATCACCGGAATTACAAAATTCCAAGGAGCAACGATATTCTCGGAACTGAACAATCTCCAAGATTTGACGTTGCGCAAAGAGTACGGAGAGTTGGTCGGTTACACGGAAGATGAAATTCGGCGGTATTTCCCCGACTACATCAAAAGATGTGCTTCCGTCATGAGATGCTCCGAAGAGGAGCTCCTCAAAGAACTCAAGACAAACTACGACGGTTACTGCTTCGAGGAAACATGCACCAAGCATGTTTTTGCACCTTGGTCCGTACTCAACTTTTTTGAAGACCCTCAAAGAGGCTTTGCACATTATTGGTATCTTTCCGGTGGACAGCCTGCCGTATTGCTTTCCTACCTGACCTCCCATACCCTCAGCAATCCGCAATATTACGATCAGCTCAAGGCCATCAGCATCGAAAGTCTCCTGAGTTCACAGAGTTATGAGTTCATGGAGGAGGATGCCCTTTTGGTCCAGACAGGCTATCTGACGCTGAAATCACGTGACGGAAACATTTTCAAGCTCGGGTACCCAAACAAAGAAGTCGCCACTGCCATGGCAATTCTTTATTCTGATGAATTATTGAGGAACACCCCCGTCACCAGATTGAAGTTCGCGAAGCTTCCACACATTATTGAAAGAGGCCGCATTGAGGAAATTGCAGAGCTATTCAACCTGGCTTTTGCAAGCATCGACTACAACCGATATCCTATTCGCGATGAAGCTTCGTGTCGGGCTTATCTGCATGTTCTGCTCCTCGGCGCCGCTCTGCTCACGCGCGTGGAAATGCACAGCGCGCTTGGGCGAAGCGACCTCGAAGCAGATGTAGGTTCCGTGCAGTGGGTGTTTGAAATCAAATTTGTTGCTCACGAAGCTCAGGCACCTCTGGCGCTTGAAGAAGCGCTCCGGCAGATGGAATCCCGTCGGTACGGCTGCAACAGTCTCTCGGAGCGGCTCATCAGACGGGCGGCGTTGGTGTTCAACGGCGAGGAGCGCAGGTTCACGCTCTACGAGGAGCAGCCGTCCGGGTGAACAAAGGCTCCGGCTCCGGGAAACTCTTCATTTTTCGCGTCTCACCTACTCCCGGCGGAATAGTCTTAAAAAGCGCTTGATTTCATCCGGGTTTTCTCGGATAGAATCCAAAAATCACCTTCGCCACCGACCTTGCGCGCCCCGCCCCGAACCGACACGCCCACCGGCTGAGGCTTTGGGGCAGCGGCTGCTTGAAGGGAAGGCGGCTTCTTTCCCCCATTTCGACAGGAATCGCTCACCCATGCTGCTCGAACACATTCTGAAGCCTCGTGCCGTCGCCGTCGTCGGCGCCTCCACCCGTCCCCACACCATTGGTTCGGACCTCCTGAAGCGCCTCATGGAATACGGCTACAAGGGCGGGATCTACCCGGTGAATCCGAAGGGCGGTGAAATCGAGGGCCTCACGGCCTACAAGTCGGTGGACGAGCTCCCCGCCGGCGTCGACCTCGCCGTCCTCGTCGTAAACGCCAAGTTCGTGCTCGACACGGTGGACGCCTGCCACAGGAAGGGCATCAAGGGCCTCGTCGTGATCTCCGCGGGCTTCAAGGAAACCGGCGCCGAAGGCGCGGCCCTTGAGAAAGCGCTCCTCGAGCGCGTGCGCGCCTACGGCATGCGCATGGTGGGCCCGAACTGCCTCGGCGTCGTCAACACCAACCCGGACGTGCGCCTTGACGCGTGCTTCGCCGAGAGCCTTCCGGTGGCGGGCGACATCGGCTTCGTCTCTCAGTCGGGCGCCCTCGGCGGCGGCATCCTCAACATCCTCAAGGACCTCAACGTGGGCTTCGCGCAGTTCGTCTCGATCGGCAACCAGGCCGACGTGAACGCCGAGACCGCGCTCGAGTACTGGGAGAACGATCCGGACGTGAAGCAGATCCTCCTCTACATGGAGTCGATCCCCAATCCGGAGAACTTCCGCAGGCTCGCCACCCGCATCTCCAAGAAGAAGCCCATCGTGGCGCTCAAGGCCGGCCGCTCGGCGGCGGGCGCGTCGGCCGCCTCCTCGCACACAGGCTCGCTCGCGGGCGGCGACCGCGCCGCCGACGCCCTCCTGAAGCAGTCGGGCGTGATCCGCGAACTCTCGCTCTGCGACCTCTTCGCCACCGCGAAGGTCTTCTCCAACTGCCCGATCCCGAAGGGCGACCGCGTCGCGATCGTCACCAATTCCGGCGGTCCGGGCATCATGGCGACCGACGCCGTCTGCGAATACGGCATGCAGATGGCCCCGATCACCGACGAGACGAAGGCGAAGCTCCGCGAGTTCCTGCCGGCCGCCGCCTCGGTGAAGAACCCCGTGGACATGATCGCCTCGGCGCCGCTCGAGCACTACCGCAAGACCGTTGAGACGGTGCTCGCGGACCCGAACGTCGACATGGTGATGGTGATCTACCTGCCGTTCCTCGGCCTGAAGGACATCGACGTCGCCAAGGCGCTCATGGAGATCCGTGAAGCGCATCCCGAGAAGCCGCTCGTCGGCGTCTTCATGACGACGAACGAGTTCTTCACGACGCTCTCCAACATGAAGGTCACGGTGCCCTTCTACATGTATTCCGAGGACGCCGCCGACGCGCTGCGCCGCCTCAACGACCAGCGCCTCTGGATCGCCCGCCCCGAAGGCGTGGTGCCCGAACTCGTCGTCGATGAGGTGCGCACCCTCGCGATCTTCAAGGCCGCCGCCGCCGAGGGCCGCAGGGAGCTCACCACCCGCGAGTCGCTCGACGTCCTCGACGCCTGCGGCGTGCGCATCTGCCGCTCGGGCATGGCGCACTCCGAAGACGAGGCTGTGAAGATCGCCGAAACGACCGGCTACCCCGTCGTGATGAAGATGACCTCGAAGACCACGTCGCACAAGACGGACGTGGGCGGCGTGCGCGTCGGCATCGCCAATGAAGCGGAGCTGCGCGCCGAGTACCGCGACCTCGTCGCGAAGCTCGAGGCCCGCGGACTCCTCGACGGCCTCGAAGGCGTCCTCATCCAGGAGATGGTGAAGTCCAAGCGCGAGCTCGTCACCGGCATCGCCACCGACCCGCAGTTCGGCCCCATGGTGATGTTCGGTCTCGGCGGCGTCTTCGTCGAGGTTCTGAAGGACGTGGCCTTCCGCCTCGCCCCGCTCACCGACCAGGACGCGAAGGACCTGATCCACTCCGTCAAGTGCGTCAAGCTCCTTGAGGGCGCCCGCGGCTTCACCCCGGCGCAGATGGACAAGGTCGAGGAGACGCTGCTGCGCATCTCGCAGCTCGCCGCCCGCCACCGCTTCGTCAAGGAGCTCGACATCAACCCGCTGATGGTCTCGGACCGCGACGGCGAGCCGATCGCCGTGGACGCCCGCATCGCCATCGACCCGGAGGCCGTGCTCAAGCTCTAAGCGCCTGAGCCTGTCGGCCGCGGTCCTCCCCGCGGCCGAACTCCCAGAAGCGGCCCCGC